>JABLXP010000010.1 GCA_013178045.1 Bacillota bacterium | reverse complement strand
GTGACTTCACTCCTTTATGGGGTTTTCGGTTTGGTTACTTGAAAACTTCTCCAAATTGGGGTGAAGTCCTTTTTTATGGCCCTAAAATCCTTAGTAAATCAAGTGTTGGAAAATTGCAAAAGGCTCAATATTTTATATTCATTAGTTGAAAAGTATTTTAACTTATTAGTGCCAACGCATCTTTACAAACTTTCGATAATCACTTAATCTTCAGTTTCATTATATACCTTCAGGCTAATAAGTCAACAGATTGTTTTATTGGAAATATTGCCCTGCCCTTCTCAAGTTTTAAAAATCTTAGAATCCCAGAAATATCAAGCGTTTTCGGGTTTTTTAATGGGGTGGGTGATGGGACTCGAACCCACGACCCTCAGAGCCACAATCTGATGCTCTAGCCAACTGAGCTACACCCACCATATTAATCAAACTACAGATAGTCGCCACTACCACATAAGTCCTTAATGGCGTCCCCGGAGGGATTCGAACCCCCGACACACGGCTTAGAAGGCCGTTGCTCTGTCCAGCTGAGCTACGGGGACCTGGAGCGGGTGATGGGAATCGAACCCACGCAACTAGCTTGGAAGGCTAGGGCTCTACCATTGAGCTACACCCGCAAAACTATGGTCGGGGCGGAGGGATTTGAACCCCCGACCCCTTGGTCCCAAGCCAAGTGCGCTATCCAAGCTGCGCTACGCCCCGACAAACCGCAAGAATTAGTATACCGGAAAACACTCCGGTCGTCAAAAATATTATAGCCCATTTCCTTTGGTTTTACAATTGTATACTCAAGCTATCTCGAAATGAGCTGTTATTTCTTTGCTTTTCTTTCGTGTAGTTAGGCATCGCTTCATTAATTTTACCGAACCAGCGTCATAATATGCGCCTGTACTTGCTCCTGTTCACAGGTAATTATGCCGAAGGTAGCTTTTCCCCGACGTGGCAAGGCAATACTTCCTGGGTTAAACAAAACCACACCTTCCATCACCTGGTATTCTGCGATGTGGGTATGCCCAAAGACGACCACGTCCACTTCTAATTCTTTGGCCCGGTAAAAAAGGCTGAGATAGGAATACTTGACCCGGTAGGCATGCCCATGAGTCAAAAGAATGCGTTTTTTACCTGCTTGAACTATTTCTTCCTGCGGCCCGGGCGAATGAAAATCACAGTTTCCCGTTACGGCTTTCACTGGAATTCCGCCATCTTTCGCCAGTTTCCAAGCATCCGCGTAGTAGTCGCCGGCGTGGAGGAGCAAGTCGATCTTTCCCATCTGGTCGAACGCCTGGCGGGCCAGATTTAGATTCCCATGGCTGTCACTCAGCACGCCAATTCGCACCTGGTCCACCCCCTGCCGGTGGGGAACTCTCGCCAAGCAATTCTAACAACACCCGCGAAGCTTCCCGTAACGCTTTAGCCCGGTGGCTGATCGAATTCTTCACCTCAAGGCTGAGCTGGGCCATCGTCCGTCCATAGGCTGGAAGGTAAAACAAGGGATCATAGCCAAATCCCCCGGTCCCGGCCAACTCCTGGCCAATGATCCCTTCACATATTCCTTCTGTCAGAAAACTTTCGCTGGTCGGAGTAACAATCGCAATAACGCACCGGAAACGGGCCGTTCTTTGCTCCAGGGGAACACCCTCAAGCAAAGTTAGCAATTTACGGTTATTGCGGTCGTCATCAATCGGCTCACCAGCAAACCGGGCCGAAAGCACTCCCGGCGCCCCGCCCAGATAATCAACCTCCAGGCCGGAATCATCCGCCAGGGCAAGCAAACCAGTATGCTGGCATACAGCTCGCGCTTTCTTTAAAGCGTTCTCGGCGAAGGTCGCCCCGTCTTCGATTATCTCGGGAAGGTCTGGCCAGTCACGAATCGATAGGACGCGGACCGGCCAGCCCGCTAAGAGTTCGGCAAATTCCCTGATTTTACCCAGATTCTTTGTAGCTAAAACAATTGTATGCATCATAATAACTCCAAACACATCATTAATCATCTGATATTTTACTGCTTCTACTAACGCCGGCTGCTAAGCAAAATCCCTAGTTCTCTTTACAGTTGCACTGCAGCAAGCTTGGACTACTGATAGCTAAGGAAGGGCAGGATTGTCTACCCCGGCAGTATATGACCCAGGATAATCTTCTGCTGGGCAATGAGTTCCCGGATTCCCTTTTCCGCATAGCTCAGTAGTTGTTCTAGCTCAACACGGGTGAAAGGGTATTCCTCCGCTGTACCCTGAATCTCCACAAATTTCCCGCCGCCAGTCATCACGACGTTCATGTCCACCTGAGCCCGAGAATCTTCATCGTAAACCAGGTCCAAAAGGATCTCATCCTCAATCTTCCCCACACTCGTCGCCGCCAGATAATCAACCACCGGGATAGTCGTCAGCAGTTGGTTCTGACGCAACCGCTCCAGGGACATAACCAGAGCAACAAACGCCCCGGTAATCGATGCTGTGCGGGTCCCCCCGTCGGCCTGGATAACGTCACAATCCAACCAGATGGTCCGTTCCCCCAGGACGGACAGATCCACCACTGACCGCAAGGAACGGCCGATTAAGCGCTGGATCTCATGTGTCCGTCCTCCAATTCTTCCCTTGGTCGCCTCCCGCTGGTTGCGAACCTGGGTGGCCCGGGGAAGCAGCGAGTACTCAGCTGTAACCCAACCTCGACCAGTCCCTTTGAGAAAAGGTGGCACCTTGTCCTCGACCGTCGCCGTGCAGATTACCTTCGTGTCGCCTACTTCAATCAAGACCGACCCCTCGGCGTGTTTTATGTAGTCGGTTGTCATCTTCACCGGTCTGAGCTCATCATTCTCTCTTCCATCAGTTCTGATCATGAGCATGCCTCCAAACCACATTCAACAAAATCCAAAAATCCACGCTTCCTCGATCATCACAATCGATCGACCCGGCGGTATTGTTCTTGTCCAATTTTATAGAGATTGTTCCCAGCCGCGTCAATAACCACAATTGCTGGAAAATCCTCAACCTCAAAACGGTACAGGGCTTCTGGACCCAATTCCGGGTAGGCAATCACCTCGGCTCGCTTGATTCGCCTAGCCAGCAGGGCTCCCGCTCCCCCAATGGCTGCGAAATAGACTCCCCCGTATTTCTGCATCGCCTCAATTACTGCCGAACTTCTTAAACCCTTCCCGATCATCCCGCGCATGCCTTTGGAAATAAGCAGCGGCGCATAGGCATCCATCCGCCCACTGGTCGTGGGCCCCGCTGCTCCGATTGGCTCACCGGGTCGAGCTGGACAGGGCCCTACATAATAAATGATCTGGTCCATCGGGTCAAACGGGAGACTCTCCCCCCGCTCCAGGGCTTCAACCATCAATTTGTGCGCCGCATCTCGGGCAGCATAGATCGAGCCAGAAATCAAGACCTGATCGCCAACTTTAAGCGACCGGGCCATTTTTTCATCTAGTGGGGGTTTCAGCCTGATTTTCTCCATTCTACCCGCCTCCCTTGATAATTGTTATAGAATGCCTTCAGCGTGCCGGGTACAGTGACAGTTGATGTTCACCGCAACTGGCAGACAGGCGATGTGGGTTGGAAAAATTTCAATATTCACCGCCAACGCAGTAAACCGTCCTCCCAATCCCTGGGGACCAATACCGAGCTGGTTGATCAGTTCCAGTAATTCTTGCTCCAACTGGGCCACCGCCGCGTCCGGATGGCGTTGATTGATTGGCCGAACCAGCGCCTCTTTAGCCAGCAATGCAGCCTTTTCCATCGTTCCCCCCACACCGACACCAACCACAATCGGTGGACAGGGATTGGAACCAGCGCTGTCGACTATCTCCAGAACAAAGCGTTTCAAACCCTCAACGCCATCCGAGGGTTTCAACATTTTCAGCCCGCTCATGTTTTCGCTTCCCGCCCCTTTAGGAGCAACCGTAATCCGCAGCTTATCTCCCGCGACCAAGCGGTAATGAATCACCGCCGGCGTGTTGTCCCCAGTATTTTTCCGCTTGAATAAAGGGTCACTGACCACTGATTTTCTCAAGTACCCATTCAGGTATCCCCGTCTGACCCCTTCATTAATCGCGTTTTCCAGGCTACCTCCAGCAACGTGAACCTCCTCTCCTATCTCAACAAAGACAACCGCCACCCCGGTATCCTGACACATTGGGCCACCAGTCTGTCGGGCCAGAGCAGCATTATCCAGCAACTGCTGAAGTATATCGCGTCCGAGTGGCGATTCCTCATGAGCCAATGCTTCCTCCAGGCTGGCCGCGATATCCCGCCCTAAAAGCGAGTTGGCTTCAATACACAACCGTTCTACTAGATCAATGACCTGATTAACCGGTATTTCTCTCATCATATTCCTCCTTTACTCATTCACCCTCGAACCAGTTACTCAACCAATAAGCATAAGCCTTCGGTCGCCAGCTTGATCTCCCCCAAAAATTCCTGGCGGGCTTCCTCAAGCAGAGTGGGCAGGTCGTATTCCGGCCACAAATGAGTAAGCAGCAGCCGTTTAACCCGCGCCAGTCTGGCTAACCTCCCCGCTTCGGTCGCCGTCAGGTGGCCAACACTGCGATAAGCGTGATCCCGTTCGAGCAGGCTGGCTTCACAGACTAACAAATCCGCGTCTCGAGCAAATGTGATCAAGCCGTCCATCCAGGCGGTATCCGCTGTATAGACTATCTTGTGCCCCGTGCTTGTTTCGGTGATGCTAACCGCATAACAGGCCAAGGGATGGGTAGTCGGCAAAGCCGCCAAGCTCACCGAAGTAAAAAGCCCACTGACTAGTTTTTCCCACGTTATGACCTCTAAAACTTCCTTTTTCTTAAGTAACGACTCAAAATTCATTTGCGGCTCTCCTGGGACAACAACTTTCAGCGGTGCTCGACGAGAACCATCACGCTGGCTGCCAGCAACAGCATGCTCTAAACAAAACAAGTCCGCCGAGTGATCAGCGTGAAAGTGGCTCACCAGCACCCCATCAAGCCGGCGAAAATCAAACACCCGCTGCAACTGGCTGAAACTCCCATTACCACAATCCAACAGCAACTTTAAATGGCCAATTTCCAGCAGATAACTGGAACAGGCACCACCGGCTCGCGGGTATGGAGACCAGCAACCCAGGACTGTTAACCGCACAAATCACCACCTCCGTAAACACAGCATCCAATTGCCCCGTTGTACTGGGGAAAAGGGGGAACCAGTACTTTAACATTGAGTTCCCTGGCAATAATGGCTTGCAGGGCGGTATTCAGGGCCACCCCTCCAGTAAAGATGATCACCTCGCTGTGCAATTGATTTAACATTGGTCGAATCCGCTTAAAAATGGTGTAGTTGACTCCAGCCGCCAAACGACTTAAAGGGTGGCCTTCCAGCACTTTGCCAATCAGTTCTGATTCACCAAAAATCGCGCAGGTCGCGTTTAAGTCTACTGGATTATCACTGTATTGACCTAGTTCGGTTGGGGAAATAGCCAGGACATTCGCCATATTTTCTAGATATCGGCCCGTACTGGCCGCACACCTATCATTGGTCAAGAAATCCTGGATTTTTCCCTGGCGAACCTGTACCACCTTGGCATCCTGCCCTCCGAGGTCCAGGAGAGTAAAATCCGATAATTTAGTCTGCCAGATCGCGCCAAGAACGTGCGCACGGATTTCGGGAATGTTATCGGCTCCTTTGACGTGGACTGTGTTTCGACCATAGCCAGTCGCAACAACTTTGTCCCAAGTGCCCAAAGGCAAATTTGCAAAGCAAAGAACCAGTTGATTACTTTCCTGCCGCCCGTACTGCCGGTAAAACTCAATAGTCTCATAACTGATCATTTTTTGTAGTTGGCCACTGTGCATGAGGACAATCTTCACCTGTCGGCTGCCCAAATCAATCCCGCAAATCACGTTTCTTCACCTCAATATATCAATAAAGGCATCGATCCGCAACCGGCTCCGGGCATCTAATCGGCTGGGCTTGTCCCCTTCTAAACTGAGAATGGGTAGTTCAAGTGTCTTTCTCACGATCAGGTCCTCAATCTGCCGGAAGCAAAAACTCTGGGTGTAGTGGATTATTCCCGCCAGCCGCCGTAACCGGATCTGCTCCTCTATGTCCTTTAGCCGTCCAAAAATGTTGTACGGATAGGTATAAAGTAAATACTGCTCGACCAGGTCTTCAGCCAGGTGCGGCATGACAAATTGACGTTGCACCTCGTTAAAAACAACCCGTGCCCCGATTGTTTCCAGGTAATCATACAAATCAAGCACGATCGGGGGAACTCCTATGTAACCCAGTCGTATCAAGCCAGCTGACGATGGCCGCTCTGACAGTTCTTCCAGAAAACGGTCAACCTTTCGTTCGAATTTCACCCAGTCCCCCTCAAAGTCGCTGCAGCTGACTTGGAACAAATGGTTTTCAAACCCGCTTACCAGGCCCATTTCCCAGGTTAAACGGTCAATCTGGAGTACCTTCCTGCGTATCCGATCTAATTCCTGCTTGATCTCGTTAACTTGTTTCCAGCTCACCCCAAAATAAGCCATCAATTTCTCAATCTGTAATTTCAGCAGATCGCGGTCTCGGTCATAGGGATAAGCAAATGGGATTGTTTGAATCCCAGCCAACTCCAGGGTCTCCATTAAGGCATGTGTGTTGCTACAGTCCCCCTGGGTTACCGCGATGACCCCTTCCAGGTCCTCTAGTTCATTAGCCACGGTATATAAACCCTTAATCCATCCACAAACATTGCGCGGATAACCGGCTACTTCCGCCGCTTCCACTTTCTCGCCGGGATTTGTGCTGCTAATCAAAATATTATTGAGGTCAACCGGTGTTCTACCAGCTGCCAGAATCACCTCTACAGGAATCGTTGTCGTGAGTCCGATCTTGCCCACAGTTAAACCCCTACTCCTTTTATGGCCTAATACTGTTTTAGTATTCGGTTTCTATATAAAAACCGAAGTCAGCAACTTCATCTTAACATTTAAAATTAAATTCAACTGTTCAAATTATAGCACATTAATCATAAAAAGCGTGACCCGGCAACGTCACGCTTTATAATAAAAATCTTTTTTGACACTACTCCTGATTATTTTTGCTTGATCAATTTTTCATCGCGCGCCATAGCGGTAGAAATATCCAGATGGCCGGCCAGGGTGTCTCGCTCTTGACCATCTACTAAAAACTTAACTTTTTGGACGGTAGGAAATTGAGTTAAAGTATTAACAACCGAATATACCGTCAGGGCCTCACTTAACGATCCTTTCGTATGATTGGCTACGAACTCCTGGCTAAAATTAACGATACACAAGCCATCCGGCCGAACATTGATATCCAATAGACCGGTGCCTTTCGGAATCGTCGGTAACAGACCCGACTGTTTGGACGGCCCTTTAATTAATTCTTCAATCGTGGCTCTGGCAATTCCTTCAACCTTAGGAATTTCCCGTCGTTCGCTGACCAAACCTTTACCTGACGGATCGGCAAAATAAAGGTCGACCTTTGTCCGCCCAAGAGGCTTGGCTGGTACGGTTACCAACTGGGCTGGCTCGGGGGGTAAATCCTGAACTTCTTTCTGATTTTTTTCCTTTTGCTTCAAAGACCAGAGCTGATCCAGCATGACACAGCCGGCCAGCCACGAGCAGGTACTAATGACGAGCAATACCACTATAACCTTCAGCAGCCTTAAATAGCGCAGCATCTGGTAATTCATCCTCCCTGACATTTTCTACTTACTTAATCATATTTAGGGAGGAAAAATTTTATTACTGTAAATATGGAATTTCACCAGAAAGAAAAAAACAGGTACATAAGCGTTATGCCGATAAAGACCAAAAAAAGGAATGGAAAAATCACTTGAAAGACGCAAACCACAAATCCCAGTTCTTCATCAACATCGGAAACAGTAATCTCATCATGTTCATCTGGCTCCTGTCCTTTGTTCTCCAATTCATTCAGTAAGAATTGCCCATCATTTTTGTCCGGAAAGGAATTACGGTTATGCATAACCGCCTCACCCCCCAGTAAGTCCCCCTTGGCAGCACAACACAATTAGTATAGCAGCTTATTTGATAAATTTACCGACTAACAGTGATTAGTAGCTAAACCATTCATCCCTCACGGCAGCGATAAGGCTCTCGCGGTCGAGCTTGTCAACTACGTATAGCGTCCCCGCAGCCTCCCTGGCCAAATCTTTCAAAAAATCTTTGCTGGACTGGACGCCAATACAAGCAAACCGGATCTTCGCCATGGCCACCATTCGAGCAGCGTCCAAAGCATCTTTTTGGGCGTCAAAAGTCCACAAAGGGTAAGTAGGTAAACCGTCAGTGATCAGGATCAGCAGCGGGTTACGTACCCGGGAATTTTTGATCAGTTCAATACATTTGACCAACCCGGAAGCTAGGGGGGTTAGTCCCTCGGGAAATACCGCATGCAGACCAGACACCAGCCGGCGGTGATTACGCGTGAAAGGAACCGTCACCCGCGCCTCCATTTCCTGAAACGTGACCACAGCCAACTTTTCTCTGGAAGAAAGCAAAAGGTGTTCTGCCAAAAACCAGGCAGCCTTGCTCTTTTCACCTGCCATGCTGGAACTGCAATCAATCAACAAGCAAATATCAACCGGGGTGTAAGATTTCCGTCCGTAAACTTTAATGTCTTCGGTCTTCACCCGGATTCTTGGCCGGCCTTCCATTCTAGACCGCTTAACCGCCGAGATTATCGTTTCGGGAACAGCGATATCTCCCAGCCAACCCTGCTCGTCAAAACTGATAATGCGGCTCTCGTCCGTCAGTTCCTGCTTGCGTGCTTTCAACTGAGAATAGCCGAACCGGGTGTAATAGCGGGAACTTACCGGGGTACGACGAATCAATTTTCTTAACTGCCCTTCTAATTCACGCTCGTGATTTACTAGGTAGGTGTTGAGTTCTTTCCCTAGCGGAGTGAGACTATACCCAAACCAGCTTTTTTTCACGACCCCTAATTCCTTTAACTGTTCCATGACCTCAGTCAGATCACCGTGTTTTTTACTCAGGAAACTCTGCGTAGATGCCTTCTTAAATAAGTTGGAATTGAGGGCCTGTAAAAACTCCTCCACCTCTTCAAGGCTCCCCAGTCGGCTGGCCAGATTAATCAACAACTGCCGCTGGTTCTGTTCGTAAACCATGTCCCGATCTACGCCCTCACAATGGGCCGGTAAAGCGAGAACGATTCCCGCCCCCAGTTTCTCCCTGGGGCCCTGTCCAAAACCATGGGTAACCCCAAGAATTTTGCGAATTTCTAGACCCTGAGCCTGAATGGCCTCTTCTACGGCTTCGACCAGGTAATAAATGAGCCCATAATCCTCTTCCCTTAATTCGGCCAGAATATGAACATGATCGCTACGGGACGGATTACCCTCCTTTATTTCCCGGTACTTCACCAGCCTGGCGATAGAACCTTCACCTAAGGTCGTCCCCAAAGTGATTTTTTCAAGCAAGAGATTGACCTCACGGGCTGGCTCCATCTGTCCTGGCAGAAGTGCATCCCGGTCCTGGAAATAATGGTGAACCGCTTCGAGAACCACGCTGGCTGCTCGCCGGGGATCAACCTGTCCCGGTTGATGATAGACATCAATATGGACAACTTGATTGGGTTCAAAATACTGCCAGTATGTCTGGCCGGCGTCCCGATCAATAACTATCTTAATCTCTCTGGAACGTCGGGATTTTTTTTCATGTACCTTCCGGCTGACCACTGCCGTCTCTCCCAGGCGAACACCTTGATTTTGATTAAAATAGGCCCGCAGGTAATTACAAATAGTGACCATCTTGGTATGCGGGCTTACTCCATCCTTTTCCAATACCTTCACATCCTAAATCACTGATTTTCCGTCCGTTTAAAATCATTTTCTGAGCGGATCAGTTCTTCTTTTCCAAGCGCCCCCAACCTTCTCGCCCTTGGCATTGGCAGCCCACTGTCCAGTTGTTGTGAAGCACCGCCCCCACCAGAAAAGAATGAGCGGATCGGTTCCAGGAGAGATCGATTTCTTTTAGGCGGCGTAGACTGGACCTGCTCACCAACCGTTGTCTTCACTCCTGTCTGGGATTCGTTTTCAAATTCAGAAACCGCGGGGTAACCCTGGGTAGCAGCAGCCAGCCCCGTTCCGGGAAAGCTGATTACCGTTTCTTCCCGGGCATCAACATTATTTAAGACCCGGGTCAGGGTATCTCCATCAACCCGGTGCTTGAGGGCCAGCGGGATCACGCGCAAAATATCACTGACCAGCACTTGTTTTCGTCGGCGGAGGGCACAGTGCAAAATCGCCCCTTGCTGAATCGCTTCGATTGCCCGCAGGCTTTCAATATTGTATTTAAGATAGAGACGGGAAATAAAGTTGCGGAGGTAATCAGGCATGGTCAACCCTTTAAATTCTTCAGCGATCTTGCTCAACTGCTGCCCATACTTGGTATCACCCTCCAGTGGCTGCTCAACCAATTCCAGGCGTTCCTGACGCGAAATTTCGCTCTGCAGCAGGATATTTGACACAACTTCTATGGAGGTCGGCCGTCCCATGTAGAGCACCAGATCAAACCTGTCGGACAATTGCTTGCGATTCTCCTCTAAAGGTCCTGGCTCCTCATCCGGGTTTGAAGCCGCCCAGACCGAAACCTGGACCGGTATTTCCACGTGGGAGAGACCGGCTTCCTCAATCTGGATCCGACCAGGTTTTGTTCCCATCACATCCAACAACACATCGGTAATCTCCGGGGAAGTATCAGCCAGCCGGTTGATCTCATCAATAAAAATTATCCCCCGGTGAGCCTGGGGGATAATACCGGGCAAAAGCGCAGCGGTAGGATTAGTAGGATCGGTAATTCTGGCCAGGTCAATGCTCCCGGCAACAGTTGCGATTTTAGCTGAGTGAGAAATCTCTAAAAATGGCATCGGGATCATCTCTGTTCCCAAAGCCTTTACTTCTTCAGGAGACAGGTGCCGGTGATTGGGGCAGTGGGGCCGTTTCGGATCACAGTTATAAAGACACCCCTTGATCCGCTGAATCGGCGGTAGGATATTTCTGGCTGTTCGCATAATGGTAGTTTTGCCTGTGCCCCTTAATCCTTCGGCATGAATATGCAAAGGTTCTCCCCATAGATTAGAGATGATTGACATTTCAACCATGTCAAACAGAGTGCTATTTCCGCTGTGTCTGGCTAACCGGTGGTATGGTTTCATACCTGCCTCACCTCAGTTTGTGAATTTTGGTACAACCCTTTTTCTATATTGGTTATATATTCGACACCTTATATGGGTTTCCCTGCATAAACCATTTCTAACAGCGATAAGTCCACCCTGTCCCCAGTTCCTATGTTGGGTATTTACTTCAAAAGTTTGGACAACTGCTTAAATTCAGGGGTGCCGGCCACCTGGAGGAAATCGAATAACGTGGTTTCTGTATTTGTGATCACTGCTCCCATTTCTTGCATGAGATTCAAACCATTGTAATAGTTCAGAGTAAAGCGAGAAGCTACAGCATCAGAACACACGAAAACAGTGTAACCGTTGTTCAACAGGTCCCGCACGGTCTGGTAGACACAGACGTGCGTTTCTGTCCCCGCCACGATGATTTGTCGGCGACCAGAGTCTTGCAAGAACTGAATCAATTCAGAGGTATAAGCGGAAAAACTCATTTTCTCGATAAGTCTGATGTCAGAACAATTTGTCCAGATTTCTTTTACGGTTCGACCCAGTCCCTGCGGGTACTGCTCCGTGACCACAATGGGTAATCCCAGGACGTGCGACATCTCGAGCAGGATTTTGGTATTCTTTACCACCTGGTCTTGATATTTCATGGCTGCTAAAAGTTTTTCCTGCATATCGATGATGAGCAGCAAAGCCTGCTCCCGCTGTAAATAATATTTGTTCAATTCCACTCGCTCCTTTCTATTTCTTGAGTCTGTTGAGCCTACGAAGCCTCTGGTCAAATGGCCAAATTTTTCGCTATAATGAGTACAGCAAATCACAAGAAAATCGACTTCGTCGACTATATATGGTTGTCGATTTTCTTGCAGAAAGTTATTATTTAATCGACGAAAAGGAGGGACCCGGTTGCGGTACGAAGGCACAGTTTATCGACCGCCCAGCGAAGCTAATAGTCTCTTGATCCAGGCCACGATCGGCTGTCCACACAACAAGTGTACTTTTTGCGGGATGTATAAGCAACAGAAATTTCGGATCCGCAAGGTTAATGAGATTAAAGAAGACCTCTGGATGGCCAGAGACTATTACGGTGACTGGATCAGGACCATCTTCTTCCCTGATGGGAATACGATCATCATGAAAACCAAAGACCTAGTGGAAATCTTTGAGTTTGCCCACCATCTGTTTCCCCGGCTTGAACGGATTACGGTTTACGGTTCAGCCCGGTTCATCGTCCTGAAAACACTGGTTGAACTCAAGCAACTTCGGGCGGCTGGCTTAAAACGGATTCACTCGGGTATGGAAACCGGCGACGATTACCTGCTGCAAAAAATTCAAAAAGGGACTACAGCTGAACAATTGATCCAGGCTGGCCGGCTGGTGAAAGAGGCAGGTATTGAATTAAGCGAATACATCCTGGTCGGAATCGGCGGCCGTCAGTACACGATCGAACACGCGGTTAATAGTGCTGTGGTGCTGAACGCGATTGACCCTGATTTCATCCGCCTGCGGACATAAGTGCCAGTCCCTAACACCCCCCTCTACGCGGAATATGAAAAAGGGGATTTTGTGCTGCTTTCACCCCACGAAGCCATTAAAGAAACCAGACTATTCATTGAAAACCTGCACGTAAACAGCTGGCTGCTTAGTGACCACATCTCCAACTATGTCAATGTTAATGGGAAACTTCCCGCCGACCAGACAAAAATGCTTGAACTCCTCGATTACGCTCTGCGTTTAGACGAGTCACATTTTTCACGAGCAGATCATCGACACCTTTAAATCTGCTGCCCAATCAGGAAGCCTTCGTGGATCGCCTCAAGGGCTTTACGCGGTTTCACCGCGTCCCCGATCAGGTAAACCTCAGGCACCAGGGTCTGCAATCTGGCAAACAGGGCATTTTCTGCTTGGGCCCCGACCGCCAGCACCACCGTATCCGCTGCTAATTCCTCCACCACATCGCCCCGGCGTATTTTCACTCCGCCGGGGGTGAGGGCTTCCGCCCGGGTGTTGGTTAACACCCGCACGTGATAACGGTGCAAATCTTGAAGCACAGTCCAGCGCGTCGAACTACCAATATCCAACCCCAGGGCTTTACCCATCTCGATGACTGTCACCTGCTTATTCCCTCGTGTGGCCAACAACATCAAGGTTTCCCAACTCTCAGCGCGGTTCATCGCCAGAAAATGGAAGGCGGCCGGGTCAATGGTTCCCTTCTGGGCCAGGTACAAAGCAGTCTCACAGCCTACCGCTCCCCCGCCAATTACTACCACCCGCCGGCCAACCGGTACTTGTCCAGAAAGCACCTCCCAGGCGGTAACCACGTGTTCGTGGTTACCGCTTAACCACTCGGGAACAAGCGGTTTAGCCCCGGTAGCCACCACCACCACGTCGGGCCGGAAACTCACTACTTTTTTTGGATCAGCACTTTGACCTAAAACGACCTCCACCCCTAATCGCTCTAACTGACCAACTAAAAAGTCAACCAGGCTAGTGAACTCAGCCCGGCCGGGGGGTACAGCCGCCAGAACAAGCTGACCGCCCAGAACGTTGGCCTGTTCCCACAAGGTTACCTGGTGTCCACGTAAAGCCGCCACCCGGGCTGCCTCCATCCCCGCCGGACCTCCACCGATTACCAGAACCCGTTTCCCCTGGTTCGCCGCCTTCAGCGTCCGTTCTTCTTCTTTACCTGCCTGGGCGTTAACTAAACAATGGACACTCTGCTGGGCAAAGATAGCGTCCAGACATCCCTGGTTACAACCGATGCACTTACGGATTTCGCGCAAACGTCCCTGGCGGGCTTTCCGGGGCAATTCAGGATCTGCGATCAACCCCCGGGCTATGCCGATCAGATCCGCCTGCCCGTCAATCAGTATTTGTTCCGCCAGGACCGGATCGTTGATACGGTTACAGGCCACCACCGGAATACCAACTGCTTCCTTGATCCCCTGAGCCAGGTAGACAAAGCCACCCCGCGGCAAATTCATTGTAATTTGGGGCACAGTTGTTTCGTGCCAACCGCCCGTAACGTTAATGGCATTTACGCCAACCTTTTCCAACTCCTGACAAAACACCCTGATCTCCTGATTGGTGTTGCCACCGGGCATGAACTCGTGGCCCGACACACGGTAAATCAAGGGATAGTCTGGCCCCGTCGCCAGCTTAATTCGTCTGGCTACCTCAAGGCCGAACTTCATCCGTCCGGTCAGGTCGCCCCCAAATTCATCCGTCCGCTTGTTAGTAACTGGCGAAAGAAACTGGCAGATCAAGTACCCTGCACTGGCAATGACCTCAACCCCATCAAAGCCCGCCGCTTGCGCTCGCCGGGCAGCCTGAGCGAAACGGTCAATAATGTCCTCAATCTCGGTCAGGGTTAATTCACGGGGAGTCTCACGGGTCAGTTTGGATGGAATTGGTGACGGGGCAACCGGCTGCCGTCCAGTATCTCGAGAGGAGGCATACCGCCCGGCCTGGAAAAGTTGAGCAACAATTCTCGCCCCGTGGCGCTTGACTTCAGTCGCCAGTCGGGTCAAACCAGGCAGATAACAGTCATCGTTGATTTTGATCATCCCACTATAACTAAATTCATCCACGCCACAGCCGCCCACAATAATTAAACCGACTTCTCCCTTAGCCCTTTCGACATAAAACCGAATTAGACGGTCATTGACAAAGCCATCAGGGCAAAAATGTAAATGCATGGCTGGCATTACCAGACGGTTCTTGAGTTCAAGCGTCCCGATCGCGATTGGCGAGAAAAGCAAACCCATTGAACCAACCTCCTCTTTCCAGTTTAGGTACTCCTTAAATCAGACAGAAAACTCAAGCCGCATTCTAAGTTAGAGTAAGCGGCTTGTTTGTTGAGCAGTTCACAGATTATTGTTGAAAAATTAACTTGATCTGGGTATCTCCAAACTTCACCAGATAGCCCTGGTCAGTTTCAACTATATATTTACTGAGCTGCCAGAAGGCGTGTCGGGCAAACTTAGCGTCCCGCTCCCAAAACAACGAAGTATAGGGAATGCTTTTGATAACAACGATGGGGTGGTCAGACAAGTCCAGCACTCGCTCATCATTTAATCGAACTTTTAATTTCCCCTCTTCTTCAATAACCTCGTTAATAATAAACGGGGTATCTTCAACCACAATAGGAAAAACCTGCTGATTCAAACAGATAAAGTACTGATTTTCTCCGTTACGCCAGAGATGGGTCGAAAACAAATTAACAATTTCCTTTCGTTCCATTTTCATCCCATCAGCGTACCAATTACCGTCACGATCTATTTTAATTTCGTTAACCAGCATCATCCATTCACCTTCTCCTGAAAAGATCTATTTGTATTTACCTTCGACAATTCAGCGAAAAATCCCTTCAGGGAAGCAGAGGAATCCTTCTTGATTCTTCACTTATTAAAATTTGGTGGTTTTGGTCCGACCACCACCACCGTCGGTTTTGCCGGATACAGGTCAGTCGAAATCAGTTGCCTGCTTAATTCTTGGCCCGATTGCTCCACCACCCGATACACTTTTACCTCATAACCAGGTTTACCTTCCGTTTTGATCCACATGCTCCCCGGCGTTAAGCTGGGGTCCGTTTCTACAACTACCTTCGGCTCGATCGTCTGTTTTTCAGTCAAGATTTTAACGTGTTGCTCTTTATTCTTATTAACTCCGAAGATCCTCACAATCAACTTATCATTGTCAACCGTAGCTGAAATAAAAATTGGGCCGTCAGTCGTGTTAGAAAATTTCAGGTCGACTTCCTCGCCAGCAATGGTTGCATCCTGACCAGGCGGCACATAGTTAACTGGCTGGGTATGCGGGAAGCGCTGCTGGACCTCAAGGTTAGCCTGCAGTACAGCATTATATAACGTTGTTGCCACCTGACAAACCCCACCTCCCTCAGCCAATATAACTTGGTCATGCCAAAACATTGGTGCTTTCTTGTATCCTCTTTCGGGGAAACGGGGTCCCAACTGTTTATTGAACGAAAATAACTGGCCAGGACCAAGCACTGTCCCATCCACAGCTTTAGCCGCTAATTTGATGTTTTCTGTCCGTTCCCGTTCATTTAAGTCTAAACGAGTTACACAGATTCCCAGCAGATCTGTAATCCCTGCCAGTTCGGCCTTGGTAATCACTGGCGCTATCTCCCGTTCCACCACGGGCACCGGGGAAAGGTCGCCTAAAGCCAGACGAGATTGGATTATGTTTATCGTTGCGTCCAGATCTAGTTCAGAGCCAACCTTTTCATCAGTAATTTCAATCTTATCGTTAATCAGGGTTGCACGGGCATTTATCGGGGGACGGTAGAAGTACTGTTTGGCCTGGGCAAGACTTTGCCAGAGCTGGGCCGGATCATAGCCAATTTTTAAAGGGATATCGATGGGCCTGAATAAAAGCTCTACCCGTGCAAGCATGTTTTGCCACCAGGTCTTTTGACGGCCAATCTGCCAAGCTGCCTCTATAGTCGCCTCAGCATCAACAAATGCCTGTAAGTCCCGGAGGTCGATCACCCAACGTTTTCCATCGGAAGCAACTAGCTCTAGCTTGGCATCGGTTAAACACTGATTGGCGTAAGTGGCGATAGTAGAAATCGCCTGCTGTTCAGTCAATTGCCCAACTTCCATCCCGGCAATGGTAATACCAGCCGCCAGTTTATCGGACCCTGACCATAACAAAAACCCGGCGGTGCCGACAAAACTAATCACCACCTGCAACAGGATCAAAAAGGTAATCGCCCCGGCCCTGTTGGTCTGTACTTGCATCAAAGACCTCCGCTATCTGGGTTACTATCCCTCGGTATTCATTGTTAATTCGGTGAATTTACCAGCTGCCTTGGCCCGGTTAATCAGTTCCTCAGAAATTACTTCGCCTTCTCGGGCGATTACTTCGCCGCTTTCGGCTGTAATTGTTCGACTCACCTTCTTACCCATGATATATTGTCGCTGTCTTTCTTCAAACAACTCGGCAGCCGTGAGTTGTCTGTTTATTGGTTCTGCTTGAACCTGGGATGTTTGAACAGCTTCATTTTCAAAGACAGCCGAGGAAGCAATCACCGGTTTCCCGCTAGTCATCCTGTCTGGATTGGGAGTATTCGCACTCTCTTCCGATATCACCAGGACATCCCGACCAAAAGTGACAACACGGTCAGCCGGAATGATATCTATCCCTTCGCCGTTACTGGGCATTAGTTCACAAGCTGTAATTTTGCCAGTATCTTCGTCGATCATAAATTCAGAGATTTTACCAATAAAACGGCCTTTTCTGGTCATCACCCTGGTACCAATAACTCTGACTCCCCGGGCCAGGAGAATGCTAGCTCCGTTCTGCTCAGTCAATGTTTTAACCTGCTCTGTGTTTTCCGTGGTCACTGCATCTTCACCAATACCCAGAACTGCATCAAAGGGTAAGACTTTTGGACCTTCATACCAACGTTCGCCGCTGATTAAAAGGTAATCAACGGTCCCTCGTTCAGGGTTAATAACCAATTCCTTTACCTGACCAATTTCGAGACCATCAGAGATGCTGATCAGAGGTAGCTCAAGAATATCCTTGGTTTTTTTCATGTCTTATCTGTTCCTCCCTTCATAGTAACCGTTATTTCAATTATCCCCGGTTAGGGGGCTTGGTTTGCCAACTGTTCCTCTGCTCTCATCTTGATCAGGCGCGGCACTTGTGCAATCGGCAGGCCGGGTGTGCCAACCTGTTGTAAGAGTCTATCCAAAATCTCCACGTAGGCCAGATCGTTGATCATCGCCCGTTGTCGTTGAACCGTGATCGTGTCCCTCTTGGCGATTAAATAATCGCGGATAGTTTTCGCCGCCGCCGTGTATTCCCCTAATTCTTTATATATTGACGCAACATCCAACACCAATAGCTCTTCCAGATCTTTTTCCGGTTGCTTGTTTAAAGCGGCTAAAAAGTAATCAATAGCTCTGCAGAGATGTCCTTCCTCTTTAGCCTTGAATCCTTCAGTTATGCACTGCTCGAGATTCATGTCAGTAGGGTTAATGTTAATATTCTCACCTCCGCGGTCACTCCATAGGATCGTATCTTCATTTATTTCTGTTTCTAGTTTAGCTTCATTTGTTACCGGCTTAAGACTCAGTTCTGATTCAACTCCCAGCACAGGTTCCTGTTCGGTTTTCTGTTCGGTTTTCTGTTCGGTTTTCTGTTCGGTTTTCTGTTCGGTTTTCTGTTCGGTTTTCTGTGCTATTTCTTGTATTGTTTCCACCTGGCCCGCTGGCAACTGCCCCACTAACGGCTCTGTTGCATACATGGCTGTCCCTGGAGTTTGAGCTTCAGTTAGTGAGACCTCACTCGGAGTAATAGCATTCGCCGCGATCGGGTAAGGGCAACAATAAACGGCTATGCTCCATCCACCCAGGAAAGCTAAAAACATAACAATTAAAGCGGTCAGGCTACGCCCAACGGTAGTCAAACCAATCGGGATAAGCAAGGCAATCAGAAGAGAAACTCCAGCCATGGCTAGAATAATGGGGCCCGTAAGTTTTAACCGATGTCTATGCCAGTAGATTACTCCAGTGGCCAGCGCATTCAGCAGCACAACCTCAACCACGTACAGGAGCATATTCCACCACCAATAATACATTTAAAAGTAATAGGAGTACTTTCGACAAATGGAATCAAATTCCTTCATATTCAACAAATATCCTAAAAAAGAAACTCTGACCAATGTTTTTAAGTGCTATAATAATCAAAAAACCGACTGCTTGACCCGGAAAAGGGTAAGAGTCGGAGGATTGAAAATCTTTATTATTGAAAATCTTTATTTATAACCCTCGTTGGCAAGACAATTAGCTTGAACTCGTTTCTGACGCTGGCTTCTCCGCCTTTACATATTCAAACAAGATTTGGCGAACCTGTGGGTCCACCTGGCCATCTACAGGCAAAAAGTGGATTGATTCCAGACGTCGCACCGCCATCTCAGTTTCTTGACCAAAGCGGCCGTCAGCATAACCCGCGAACACCCCCGCCTGCCGAAGAGCCAATTGCAGGGCAACAATGTCCTGTCCAATCTGGCCACGTTTAAGCTCTCTACCCAGCTGGACCGAAGGCAAATGGCCAATAATTCTCACCCGAGTTCCGACAGAAACCCACTGATATAATTGTTCAACATCGTGGTTCCGCATCCGAATACAACCATGGGAAGCTCTTCGGCCAATTGACCATGGTTTGTTGGTCCCGTGAATACCGTAGATTCCCCAGGGAACATTCAATCCCAGCCAACGGGTGCCAAAACCGCTCCCCCACTTGGCTCCCTTGTCAACAATTTTCCATTCACCGATTGGGGTCGGGGTTGATTGTTTACCAACGGCCACTGGGAAGGTTTTATATGGTTGTCGATCCACTTCCACCGTCAAGGTGAGCTTCCTGGTGTCAATAAGAACACTAACTTCGCCGGTGGGTTTAGGAATAACCGCATCCGGACCCGCAGCCAGATCGTAAGTTTTTACGAGGGCCGCCCAGGTCTTTACTCCAACCAAACCAGTCACAGGAAGATGATGAGATCGTTGAAAATGGCGGACTGCACGAACAGTCTGCTGATCATATTTCCCATTTAACGGTCCGGTATAATAACCCAATTTTTTGAGTCCTTGCTGTAAACCAATGATATCAGCACATTGCTGCGGTGGATCCTGGGGAACCAGCACAGGCAGTTTCTCATCGTCGCTGCATGCTGGCAGGCTGGCGCTGGCTGAGCTGGCTGAAAAAATAACCATGGTGTTAAATGCCAATAAATAGACTAGTATAATTCGCAGCAGCTTTTTCAAGCAACTTTCACCCCATTTCCACATATAATTTGATTTATTTAACAAATTTATTTTACCCCGGGTTCATCTCTTGATGAGATGAAAATAGTTCCTGTAATTCAGAAATAATATAAAAGCCCTTCCATTCAGTCGGATAGGGCTTTTTAATCTTGAACATCCGCCTTAGCAAATGTTACAAACAATCATCTGCTGCATATAAGCATAAGCTTCATCGGACATACCAGAAACAAATTCCTTAACTTCATCTAACGAAGGATACTCCTTACGTAGAGGCGCTCGTTCGAATATAAGCAAGTTTTCTCCCGTATCAATATAGGTTCTAACTATTACCTGCTTGATCCGGCACTCCTCATCCGGGTAGAGCTCAAGGACTGCCGTAAATTTATCAAGCAAGAGTTCCACCCCTTTTCCATCCTTTGTTTTAGTAAACTCAGTCTCAGTAGCAAAATAGCTTCGCACATCATCCAGGTGAAACATCTCCATCCCTCCCTTAGATGAATAGATGAAAAAATTTGGTAGCCGCAACTTGTCCGTACCTTCAGTAAAAATATTATATCTGATGATGTCCAAAAAGCAAACCTCCACTTCTTTTACCGAAATACTTTTAATAACAACAATTGAACCCAAAACCAGCCCAACGATGATTCGGGGATCGCCTTGGCACGTCTAAACCTAACCTCGGACGCATAAATTACAGTGACTCAGACTTTGGAAAGGAAGGTCGTCAATGATACTGGTAAAAGGAAAGATCGTTACTGCCATGGCTGTAACCCGTTGCTTATCCAGTATAATCGAACTAACCGCAGCTCTATTAATGTTAAAGTTCGACAGCGTGGAAACAGCGATGAAAATTAACGCCGCCCTTGCCTTGATCGGGCCAACCACAATGATTACCGTGACCACCCTTGGCCTGATTGGGTTGGCCGGCAAAATCTCGGTCAGTCGGATGTTACTCATTTTGATTGGGGTCTGCTGCATTTTTATCGGAGTGTCCAAACAAAGTTAACCTGAATAAATTTGCAGCTAAGTCTATCAAAAAAATTCTCGATATCCATGTTTACGAGTCATATCTGGTTTCAACGTATTGAACGCCTCTCTGGCTTGTTGCTCAACTCTATGAAACCTGACGAATAGATTTCACCCTTTAAATTATCTATATTTAAATGCTATACTAATGATATACCAGACAAAAAGGTTCCAAGGATTGGGGGTATAAAAAACGGGAATATTTAATTTTAATTTAACTCAGTAATTAACTTTCCAGGGGCCATAATCAGGCGAATTATCATTAGTAACTGGGAGTTGGTTCAAGCTTGGATTCGAGTTATTGGAACCAGATTATTTTGATCTTCGTGCTAATCTCGTTCAATGCCTTTTTCGCCGGCTCGGAAATCGCGATGATTTCTCTGCGCCAAAGTCGAATCAGACAATTAGTTGATCGGGGCAGTCGGTCGGCTCGAGTTATTGAAAAACTAATGGAAGACCCTAGCCGCTTTCTCGCAACTATTCAGGTAGGAGTCACCCTGACTGGCTTTTTAGCCAGTGCCACCGCTGCTGTCGGCTTAGCTAAATACTTGAGCGAACTAATTAAAATGATCCCGCTACCCTTCTTGACCAAAGCAAGTGATGGTCTGGCGCTGGTCCTCGTTACTCTCTTAGTTTCTTATATTTCGCTCGTGCTGGGCGAACTTGTGCCCAAACGGGTTGCCTTACAAAAAGCAGAAATGATTTCATTGTTTGTGGCTCGCCCAATTGAAATACTATCAACAATCGCCGCTCCTTTTGTTTTTGTCTTGACCAAGTCAACTAATTTCTTGGTCAAGCTCCTGGGCGGAGAAGAAGATCAGACTCCACCAAGGATTTCTGAAGAAGAGATCCGGATGATGGTCGCCGAACAGCCAAATATAATGGAAGTTGAAAAGGAAATGATTGAGGGCGTGTTTGAGTTTGGTGACACAGTAGCCCGTGAGATCATGATTCCGCGGACCGACATTCGGGCAATCCACAGGACAGCCACAATCGGTGAGGCTATCCAGATTATGGCAACAACAGGCTATTCACGGCTACCGGTGTATGAAGAAAATATCGACGACATCATCGGGATAATTACCCTGAAGGACCTCATTCCGTTTATCGTTGATACCCACCGGGACCAGCCAATCACCGAACATATTCGCCCGGTTTATGTAATTCCAGAATCAAAAAACGTGGTTGAATTATTAAAAGAACTCCAACGCAGCAAACAGCACATGGCTATTGTTTTGGATGAATACGGCGGAACTGCGGGTTTGATCACTATCGAGGATTTACTGGAAGAAATCGTCGGTGATATCATGGATGAACATGACGAGTTGGAAGAACATTTCGAAATGATTGGTGACCATCAATACGTGGTTGATGCTCGTCTAAATGTAGAAGAAGCCAACGAAATCCTTGCCATGGATTTACCGCTGGAAGAACACTATGAGACGATTGGGGGACTGGTGCTTCACTACCTGGGAAAAATTCCCCAGGTGGGAGATGAAGTCAAACTTGAACAAACAACAATTTCCGTCACTGATATGGATGGAAACCGAATTACCCGGGTCAAGATCACCAAAGACCAGGTGAATAAAAGCGAGTAGTTATAAAGGATAACAACAAAATTAAACTAAGCCCTGACCGGTGCAAGTTTTGATGACCGATGAGGGTTTTTTATTTTATTTCCCAAATGATTATCTCCAATGATGTCATATTTGCGCCGGGCTTACCTATATTTAGAATAGGCCCTTTGCCTAAAACAACGATTTGAGGGTGGACTGATGTTAATCTTAAGTTTAATAATTAGCCTGGTTATCATCTTATTGGGTGCGGAACTCTTTACCAATAGCGTCGAGTGGTTAGGCCAAAAGTGGCATCTCTCCGAAGGAGCAGTCGGCAGTCTACTCGCCGCGGTGGGAACCGCCCTCCCCGAGACCACGATTCCCCTAATTGGCATTATCTTGGAAAAGGAACCAGCGGCATCAGAAATTGGCATCGGCGCTATTTTAGGGGCCCCATTTATGCTAACCACCCTGGCCCTGGCGCTCACCGGTTTAGCTGCCTTAATCTGCAAATACAAAAGAAAAGGTAAAATCATGATGTTAATTAACCAGAATATTATTCAGCGTGATCTTAGTTTTTTTCTTTTTTTGTACAGTATATCCATCCTGGCAGCCCTACTCGAAAGTCCGGCTTGGCGGCAACTCATTACTGTCACACTCGTAGGTGTTTATTTGTTTTATGTCTGGCTTACTCTAAAATCAAAAAGCACCTCCCCAGCAGTAAATCTGCGCCCCCTCTATTTTCAGCACCGGGCCATAAATCCTCAATTGCTCAGCATCTTAACGCAACTTGCTTTCGGTCTGACGGTCCTGATTGTCGGCGCGCACTTGTTTGTCAAAGAAATCGAAAAACTAGCTGAATTGCTGAACTTACCTCCCCTGATCCTGTCGTTGATCGTAGCCCCGGTGGCGACCGAATTACCGGAAAAACTGAATAGTCTGATTTGGGTCTACCAGGGCAAAGATACCTTGGCCCTGGGTAACATCACCGGCGCGATGGTTTTTCAAAGTTCGCTCATCCCGGCCTTGGGCATTGCCCTGACACCCTGGAAACTTTCACCGCTCGCCCTGTTAAGTGCAGGGCTGACTCTACTTTCCGCCGGTCAAATTTACTACCAAATTCGGGTGAAAAGGCTCCTTCATCCATCCGTGCTTTTGCTTGGAGGCTTTTTTTACCTGATCTTTATAACAACAGTCTTGCTGACAATCTAACTTTGACCCCTACAGCTCCTGGACCGCAACCCCCAGCAAACCGGGACCGGTATGCACTACCATCGCTGGCCCAATCTGCCCAAAAAACACTTCTTCTATCTGAAAATCAGACATCTTAAGCAGCCGTTCAAGAAGCTGTTTTGCTTCATCAAAGGCATTTCCATGCATGACGGCAATTCTGAACCTCTTACCAGTCATCAGCCCTTGAACTATTTCGGCGATTTTATCGATCGACTTTTTTCGACCACGGACTTTGCATAAACTGAAGTATTTCCCTTCTGAATTGATAGAAATAATTGGTTTAAAATCAAATATTGCGCCTAATGTTGCTTCAACTAACCCGATCCGCCCTCCTTTTTTCAGGTATTCCAAAGTCTTCAATACAAAGAAAACCTTGATCTTTGCCTGCGCGCTATGTATTTTCTGCACGATATCTTCAAAGTGTAGCCCGGACCCTACCAGTCTGGCCGCCTCCTGCACCAACCAACCCAGAGCCAGTGATAATGCTTTTGAGTCAATTACCTCAATCTTCAGGTTGTTTATTTGCTCGCTCATCATTTTCACCATTCCATATGTCCCGCTCAGACCACTGGGGTCAGCATATTCTCGGTCGTGGTAAATCACCCGTAACGGTAAGACCCGGATACCGAATCGTTCGATCACCTCTGCTGGCAGATCACAAGTGCTGTCAGTTACCACCGCTATTTTTTGCTCCATTCATTTTCCTCCATAATTTACCAAAATATTGTAATAAACACGAAACCTTAAACAACTTAATTATATTTCCACCCAAGGCATGCTATACTGATAGGAGAGGTGGTCATAATGGAAACCGGATTCGAGATTGGTGTTGGCGGACTGGTCGTAAATGAAAACGGAGAGGTCTTAATGGTCCGGCATACCTACGGTGAACTTAAAGGTTATTGGCTGCTGCCAGGTGGCCACCCAGAACTGAACGAGCCCCTGGACGAAGCAGTCTTGCGCGAAGTACTGGAGGAGACCGGTATAATAGCCAGAGTTCAAGGAATAGTGGCTATTCGGCAGAGAATACTTACCCCCGAACACCAGGAGATTTATATTGTCTTCCTCCTTGAGCACCTAACTGGACAACCGCAATCCGACGGTCGAGAAAACGACGCAGTTAAATACTTTTCACTCCAGGAGGTACTCGCGAACCCAAAGGCAACCCCATTAGCCAAATCAATTATCCACCGAGCGCTGGTCGAGAAATCGCCCCGGCTGCAATTAGCTGAATCTTCTCCCCTGGTCAATTTTACCTATCGATTGTTTTATTAAAAGTTATTTCAGCAAATGGCGCCCTACAGCCAGACCGATTAAAATAAGTTCTGGGCCGACTAACAAACCTAAAACTCTGGCTAAATTAGCCTTAAAAACTTGAACGGTTAGAACCAGGCAAAGATGAACCGGTGACAACATCACCCCGGCAAAGCCGCTGACAAAGGCAAGAGTAACCAGAGAAAGATCCGAGGGATCAAATAGCATGCCCAGCAAGGGAAAAGTTGCGGCAACAAATCCCTGAGTAACACCAGTGGCAAACCCAACAACAAATGGCAACAATGCGGCAATTAAAGTGATAGGTAGACCCCATTGAGCAAATAGACCCGGTAATTCTTGGAAGACACTCGCCTGGTTTAACATTTCATTAAAGATCATCACGCTAACAACCATCAAAATAAGGCCTGGGGAGAAAGCCTCCCGCAGAGTACTACCAATCTGACCGATCGTATAACGAAAAATCAGCCAGAGAACACCGATCACTACCGCCAGCGCACTTACCAGATTAATCCCCCAACCTAATACCGCAACGATCACCACAGCGATCGGGGCTAATCCCTTGACCAGCATACTCAACTGGTTAACCTTTTGTGAGTTGTTTGATGTTTCTCTTGGGCAACGAGTTAGTCCGCGGAAGCCAGCCGGAAATCCAAGCACTACCGCCATCAGGGTATAAATCATCTGGTTGGCAACCAACTGGGTCATTGAAAGGTGAAGAAGTTCTGCCGTTAGCAAGATTCCAGGATAAAGCGGAAAAAAATATTCCCAAATGTGCCGATACCAGTAATTGACAAAGGCCTGCTTTTCCACCGATAACCTGGTATCTCGCCCAACTTCGGCCACTAAAGGTGCAGAAAAAACCGCTCCCCCGGGCGAAGGCAAAAAGCCAATAATCGCCGGTAACAAACCCATCACGATTCGCTGGTCGGGGATCAATTCCCGCAAAGAGTCAACCATTTCCTGAAGTAAACCGCTTTTTCGTAAAGTATTTTCCAAGACCATGACCAGCAGCAGAGCTAAAGTCACCTTGATTGTTGCTGGACTTATTAAAGCTGTCTTTACTCCAGCCCATACTTGGAAGACGGTCAAATGAAATAATAGGGCCACTAAAAGAGTGGCTACGATCATCGCGGCACCAAGACTGTGCTTCTTTCTGAGCAACAGGACGATTGACGCGAAAATAATAATCATTTTTATCGCGATTGTCACGTTGTTTCTTGCCTCACTTTCGTGAACTATGACTTCAACTGTCGAAACATTTCCTTGAGCAGCTGGCGGTTCTGGCGATAAAACATTAACACCAGCATCAAAAATACAGGTCCAAAGATCAGACCCCAGAATCCGGCCGAACGCCAACCAATATAAATGGCCAGCAGAGCCACCAGCGGATCTAGACCGAAGCTATCGGCATAGAGTTTGGGTTGAAGAAACTGACGCGTGACGACACAAACTACATAAATCACGATCAGACCCAGGGTAAATGTTCTTGTCGAGGCGATAAAAGACCAGATAATCCAGGGGACAAAGACTAATCCTAACCCAACAATCGGCATAATATCAATAAAAGTAATGAATAACGCCACCATAATGTAATGCTCAATCCCTAATAACCAAAAACCGACGGTCATCTGCAAAAAACTGGTGCTGAACAGGAGCGCGTTCACCTTGATCACTTTGATTAGGGCAATATTGACATTACTCAGGGCCTGAAGTATGGGTTGCTGCCATTGGTCGGGAATAACACTAATCATTTTGGCCTTCAACTGCTCGTAGTCACGAGAAATGAAAAACGTGGCCACGATCGAAATAATAGAAATGATCAGAGCATCCGGCAGGCCAAAAGACAACTGGACAAAGTACTCCAGAATTTTAGAGAACAAAGTGTTTAATAAGCCACCCAAGTTTTCAATCCCTTTTTGGACGATCCGGGAATATTCGGGCGATATTCCACCGATCCACTGGTTTAACACAAAATTAAAGTGGCTGAACTCTATTTTTGCCAGCTGCGTGTAAATTGGCAGCAACAGAGAAAGTCGCTTCAACTGAAAAAACAGGTAGGAGAACAGGTAAAACAATAACAACGATCCCACCCCGAGCACCAGAAGCATCGCGGCCCAGACACTAAGCGTTTGACCAAAGTAGAATTTGCGTCGAAAAAGCTCGGCCACTGGCCGAACCACCGCACTCAAGATAAAGGCAATAACAAACGGCATCAGCAGCCGCAGGGAAAAGCCAATAACGTAAAGCAAGGTGATGGAGGCGACAATCAGCAGCACCAGCTTGACCAGACTACTGTACTGGTTAAGATTCAACATATTTAAACCTCTTTCTGTTTAAGAATCTCCATATCCTAATTGTTAACTAAAAAACCCGCGTTATAAAGTATCCGCCTCATTCCAGCGGTTTAAGCAACTCGGGTTGTTGTGGAACTACGCGTTCTAGAATGGTAATGCCTTGCAGGTGGTCAATTTCGTGTTGAATAATTCTGGCCTGTAAACCAGCAGCTTCAATCGTGACTGGTTGAAAATCCTCATTCAGGCCGGTGACTGTAACCTCAGTATACCGCGGGATTACTCCTTTGACCGTAAAAGGGATGCTCAAACATTTTTCCGGCAACCACTCAACCGTCTGGCTGTGGTTGACAATACGTGGATTGAAAAGGGCATAAACATGCGCTCCGTCTTTTATCACAAAAAACTGTCGGCTCAGTCCGACCTGAGGAGCAGCAACAGCTAAACCCAGCGGCTTTTTTTCCAGGTATGTCTTAATCAATTTTATTGCTTCTCGGTCAGATGGTTCAGGGTAATCAACCTTAGCCGCTACCTGATGCAAAATCGGATCATCTACCTCCAAAATAGTCAATCCGACCCGCTTAGCTGTTAATTCTTGCTGATAATAATTGGCTAAGATTACGACAGCAGCGATGAGCCCAAACAACAGCTTGATTCGGCGTAGCCGGACCATCTGCCTGGCTATCTCCATCAAGCTCCACACCTTTCGATACATTTTAATCCGTAATTCGCTTTTTTCCAAAAAGAATCCTGCTCATCGCCTGACGTTAGTCCAAATATAACTTCTGACAGCAATAGTTTCTGTCAAGATTAACCATATAATTGCAGGATTTTACTTTTTTTAGTCGAAATATTCCTACTAGTCATTATTTTATCAAGGGGATGAATAACATGAACAAAAATGAGGCAGCAATTCCTGATTTCGGGAACGCAAAAAAATACGGTAAAGATCTTCTGGAATGTTTTGTTGCTATCGCACCTTATATTCCGATAATGTCAACCGCCGACCTGGGAATCTTTGTCTTCGAAGGAGAGACAATCAGGGTCTACTGTCCCTCTAAGACGCTCGACCTGAAACGGAAGCCGGGTCAGCGCGTCTTAAAAGGGACAGCCAGCTACGAATGTATGCAGAAGAACACACGGGTCGTGCAAGAATTCACCCGGGAAAACTCCCTCTTTGGTATCCCCTACTTGGCGACTGCCATCCCCATCTGTGACGAAAATAACAAACCAATTGGTTGTTTGACGATTACCGAAACCGTTGAACGAGAAGTCGCGATCCGGGAATCAGCCGAGAACCTGAGTGCCGTCTCTCAGCAACTGGCCGCCAGCATTGCCCAAATCGCCACCCAGGCCGAACACCTCGCCGAGGTCGCCCAACAACTGGCCACATTTTCCGCTACCGCGGTGCAGCAGGTTAAAGAAACCGATCAGGTCGTTAAGTTTATTCAAAACGTAGCCAGTCAGACCAACCTGCTGGGCTTAAATGCCGCTATTGAGGCCGCCCGAGTCGGCGAACAGGGGCGGGGGTTCGGGGTGGTGGCTGATGAAGTCCGTAAGCTGGCCGTACATAGCGCCGATTCAGCCAAACAGATTACCACAATTCTGCGGACGGTACAACAAACCATCGATTCCATGCGGGACAAAATTGAAGACGCTAAACGGCTTATTGTGGAACAAGCGAACACCATCCGCGAAATTTCTGCGACCAGCCAACATGTCGCTGGCATGTCTACCCAGCTCGGTGAACTTTCTAATAAACTGATGAAGGGAAAAATGGAAACCCGCTAGGGTCTCCATTTTTAACTTTATTTTTTTATTATTTTTTATTGCTTTATTGCCGCCACAATTTCTGGTTCCAAGCCGGGAAACTGGGCCAGCCATTCGATCCGCTCTCGCCGCAAATTGTTTACCAGTTCCTGATATTCTGCCTCGCTGTAGTACTGCCGTGGATCGTACTTAGTAAGATCCAGTCCTGCAACGGCACTTGGCACCAAGTAGCCCCAGTCCGGGTCAGTCTGCCAATAAATGCCTCCTTTAGCAATCTGCTTCATGATCTCCGTCGAAACTTTGATCGTGATTTTCTCTCCCTCGAAACCGTCTTTCGCCCCCACGCTCCCGGTATTGAGCAGGAAACATTCAATATCAGGGTTGGCCTTCAGAATAGACAGGAAGCGGTTTCCCTCTTCAAACTCGGGTCCGACAATAAATGGATTGGTACCGACTTCACGTTTCGACTGACCTGCCTTGGTCGGATCTCCTGCTGAGGTCTCAATAGATTCGCCGAGCATGAAAAAAGCAGCCGCCTGGGCCGGGTTTAGTTTGGCCACTACTGGTACCGTGTCTTTGCGCCGGGTGATAAAAATAATCTTATGGGCCTTCGGTAAATCTATGGTGTCATCCGTATTTTTTACGGAAGAACGCAAGAGCATACCGCGTCCATTGGAGGTCAATTCAGAATTAGCGAAGTCGATCCGGCCATCCGGCTCTACCTTCACGTTCTCAAAAATAGCCGTCGGACTTGTCGCCGCCTCGTAAAGCACCTTTTGCGATTCATCTAATCCTTCGGTCTTGATATAGAAACCATTTTCCGTACCGTAACAGAAGCCGGCCTCATTCATCAGGACTACATCATCTTGCCTGATGACTACCCCCTCTTCTCCAGATAAGCCATGGTTGTGAATCGTTAGGGTAGTCTTTCCCGTGCCGCTTAAGCCAAACATGATAAACCCAACATCTTCTAATTGTCCGGCTGAGTTCTTGATCCGGAGCAGTTTACTGCCAGCGTTAAAACCCAGCCAGCCGCGTTTCTTGGCCACATACATCGCCATCCGCAAAAACGACTTCTTGCATTCACCGAAATAATCCGTTCCCAGGATATAGGTCACCCCAGCCTCAGGATTAGTAAAGATGATCCGTTCCGGCCATTCTGGCACGTAAACACTAATCAGGTCAGGCTCCTTTCCAGGAAGCGGTGGAAATAGGCTATTGTACCACATAAAAGGAATGCGGGCGTATTCCTTCGTGATGTACAGGCGACATGCCAATTGGCTCTGGGGATTTTGCCCCAGGGTGCGGTCCAAACAGATCACTTCTCTATCTTTCAGGTAATCTACAACTTGGCCAATTAGTTCCAGGGCCCTGGCTGGGCTGATCGGCGACTGTTTGACCCCCAGCTTCACGCCATCTTCAATGATATACGTTAACTTGGCACTTCGATTTCTGACCTTGGTCACATAACTGGCACTGCCGTACTGGGTGGTGCGCTCTTCATGGCTTGCCCACTGTCGAAGTTGTTCATACGACGGATTTGTCCACATCTGCTTCGCTCTGATCTCTGGCCGATATTTGTTCATTGGTAATACCTCCAAATATGTTTAATGCTGAAACCACGATAAGAAATTTCCAACCGCCAGGAAATTTCCTACCCACTACCATATACGCATTTTCCAGTAAAAATCCTTCCAGCAGTTAAACTAAAAATAGAAATTTTTTGCCTTTCGATTATTTTATAACTGAACCGGCCAGCTTTTTGAACTTTTATGGACAATTTTTGCTTTTCCTTTTCATACTTGATAAAAACAGCTTCCGCCAATAAATTCACGCAGGATTGAATTAGACGGAACCTCTTCATCCGATACCGGCAGGAAATAACTCAAGAACTTGAGCAGACGTCTAGCCTCCACAAACTCTGGCACCGTAGGCTCGATCTCCCGCAAAAGCGGTTCAGCATATTTTCGCAGTACAGCTAACTCGTAAATCAAAGACGAGTTAAACATTACATCGGCCTCTTCCTGGAAGGGAAAGATATTTCGCTCTTCCCCCCGTCGGACTGAAGGCCACTGCCAGATCGTTTTCAGGGCGCTGTGCCCGCGAAACTGGTGGTCACGGACAATCCGTCTAATAATTCGCGTATCCGTGGTAGGAATACGGTTATGACTATCAATATTTAGTTGGGTCAGGGCACTTACATAAATTTTAAACTTGTTATCCCGAGAGATGGCTTCTGTCAAGCGGTCGTTCAATCCATGAATCCCTTCGATAATAATGGGCTGTTTAGAACTAATGCGAATTCGCCGTCCGTTGTACTCGCGCCGTCCAGTCCGAAAATTATAGACCGGTAGTTCCACTTCCTCACCCTGGATTAATTTTGTTAATTGTTGATTAAATAGGGGAATATCGATGGCATCAAGGGCTTCAAAATCATAGTTGCCATTTTCATCCTTGGGTGTCAATTCACGGTTAACAAAATAGTCATCCAGCGAAATTGAAACCGGCCGGAGCCCGTTGACCCTCAGTTGGATAGATAGCCGCTGAGCAAAGGTTGTTTTGCCGGACGAAGATGGCCCAGCGATGAGGATGAGCCGAAGTTGGGCTTCTCGCGCGGTAATCTCATCGGCGATCTGGGCTAATTTTTTTTCGTGGAGCGCCTCCGCGATGCGGATCAGCTCGCCGATTTTACCCGCAGCGATCACGTCGTTCAGGGCACCCACATCTGTTACCTCAAGAATATCCGCCCACTGTTCCGCTTCCCGAAAAACCTTGGACAACTTCGGCTGCTCAACGTATGGTCTCACTTTATTCGGGTTTTCTTTTTCCGGTGTCTGCAAGATCATCCCGGGCGGATAAAACAGGAGAGCGAACTTTTGCAGATAACCAGTACTCGGGACCATGTGTCCGTAGAAATAGTCATGTAAACCCGCCAGACTGTAGACATTGACCGTATCTACCTCCCGGTACTTAAGCAGGCGGGCCTTATCTGGCTGTCCTTCCCGCTCGAACAGCTCGATTGCTGTCTGTTTAGGGAGAGTCTGTTTAATAAATGGAAGGTCAGCCGCTACAATTTCGCGCATCTGCGCCTCAATCCGCCGAACCACTGCCTCATCGGTCGGGTAATCGCGCCGCAGTTCGCAATAAAGCCCATTACCGAGCGAGTGATGGATGTTCAAACAGCCATCAGGGAACAAGTCCCGACAAGCCTTGATCAAGACAAAGGACAGGCTGCGACGGTAAACCCGCAGCCCATCTTCCGTGCTCAAGTCCAGCCACTCGACTTGACAGTCTTGGTTGAGCGAATATGACAATTCTCGGATATGGTTATCAACAATCGCCGCCACGATCGGAGAAGAATACGCAGGTTGAAACTGTCGGCTGAGTTCGAGCAGCGAAGTTCCCTTGGGTACTTCTACCGTCGTATCCCTCAGGCCGGTAATCTTAATAGTCGCCATGTTTTCGGTCAACATTCTCCCCCCTGTCTATCTTTAAGTAACTTCAATTTCCTCCACATATAACTGTATGAATAACTTAGACGTTAATGATTGAATTCCTGTTTCACCGACACCTTTCTCCTTATCAGGCTAGCAGTTTCTCTTAAAATCCCGGGTGGGACCGGCAGATTATCATTATCAACCTTAACTTTGCGTTGAGGAAAATTTTCGGTTATAATCACTGTTAAGAGGAAGTCAACAAGCATAAGGGAGAGTGACTGGGTTGCCAGAACTAGTTTATTTTAACGGTGAAGTAACAGACTTTACTTCCGCTCGGGTTTCAATTGATGACCGCGGCTATCAGTTCGGGGATGGTATCTACGAAGTAATTCGTGCCTACCAGGGGAAACTTTTTGCCCTCCATCAGCACCTGGAACGTTTATTTCGGAGCGCAAAAGAGGTGTATATTCCCCTCCCCTATCAGCCCGCAGAACTGGAACAACTCTTGCTCGACATTTACCGGCAGAGCGCTCTCTCCGAAGCCATGATGTATATCCAGATCACCCGAGGAACGTTACCGCGCAAGCATATCTTCCCGCTGGATTTAAAACCTAATCTGCTGGTTACAATCCGCCACTTACCGGATTTGCCCTCCAGTCTGTGGGACGACGGCATCTCCGTTATCACCGTACCCGACGGACGCTGGGACAAGTGCCATATTAAAACTATTTCTTTAATAGCTAACATCCTGGCCAAGCACCAGGCCAGAGAAGCTGGTGCCGACGAAGCCATTTTCGTTCGTAACAACGGGATTGTCACCGAAGCGGCATCCAGTAATGTGTTCGCGGTGATCGACGGGACCATCTTTACTCACCCCGCCGATCACCACATTTTGGCTGGGATAACCCGTCAATATGTTCTGGACATTGCCAGGGAGCAAAACCTGGCTGTCCGTGAAGACTTTTTTACCATTGACGACTTGCGTTGTGCTGAAGAGGTCTTTATCACCAGTTCGATCCAAGAGATTGTGCCCGTAGTCAGAATTGACAATCGGGCAGTCGCTGATGGTCGACCAGGAAAGGTCACCCGAAAACTGCTAGCGTATTATCGAAAACGCGTAGCTGCAGAACTTTCGTAGGCAAAAAACAAGAGCATTAAACCCACATCGCCAGGGTCTTCGGATAAACATAAATCTGATTCGGCACTGGCGAAAAATTGTATAGGAACATTTCAGCTAGCAGATCAGTTATCGCCCCTTTATCTGGCCCCGGCTCATCGTTTTCCTCTCCCGAGGAATTCACCACCAGTTCAAAAACAAAAACTGGCACTTCTACCCAGCCCATTAACTCCAGTTCCTTACAGCCCTCTTCCAGATAAGCAAGCTCCGCCAAAGGAACGGAGAAAGGCCCATTTCCGTAAATACCATCTTCAGTGTTCCGGATACGGTCGATAAACTCCTTTAACCGTACCTCTTCCGCTTCATCCTTGGTATACTGGAACAGGACATCAAACAACATCTGGGACTGGACCCGCACAGACAACTTTGGTTTAATCAGGTGTTTTTCTTCTCTGAGAAACTTCAACTGAAACGGGGTTTCATAGTTGGGCACTAAACATCAGCTCCTCAAGTTTTTATTTAAACTTAATGAATCGAAAACATGACTTAAGGGCAGCAGGTTTTGCGCCAAGTTTGCCGAAGCTATAATAAGGAAATAATACACTTCAGGAGGCGAATCAGGCATGGACAGCCTGGATGAGGTTTTCGTGATTGGAGTCATAATCAACAAGGCTAACAACAGATATTATCTGCAATTAGCTGGAGGGAAAGAAATCGAAACCGATGCTCAGACCGCCAAAGACCTCATCGCCAAAGCAAAAGCTGAAGAAATTCCCATCAGCGTGATGTGTCTCATCCCTTTGTCCGAGGCCAGCAGGTGAAGCTAGCCATATATGTAATTTTACACGATCTAAGACAAAAATCCCAGGGATTTATAAACTGTGCGATTATAGCAAACCACCACAGATTTCTCCCGGTAGTTGACAACGTCCAGGATCTGAAGTTTATAATTTGGGTGAAGGGAGGGATCAGACTTGCCAACATACACCTATGAGTGTCCAAAGTGTGGCCGCTTTGAAAAATTTCAGCGGATTAGTGATCCCGTTCTCCAGGAATGTCCTACTTGCTCTGGCCACATAAAACGCCTCATCACAGGGGGCTCGGTTCTACTCAAGGGAGCCGGGGAATTAAAAGGTGGCGACTGGAGCGGGAAAAAGATGGTTGAAGATTATTACAAGCGCAAAGATAAGGAAAAGAGCGAAGGACTTGCCTAATGAAAAGGAAACAAATAGCATAGAAGGGGTGGCCATTAAGCTGCCCCTTCTGATACTTATTGGGCCTGTTGATAACGACTTCAATTCCGCTGACCGACCGTCACCAAGTCTTCGTTGCAGACGAGCATCTTTTCGGACTGACCCAGCCGGGTATACAGGGTCACCCTAGCCCCCCATAGATTAACCAAATACTTCAGGGTTTCACTGGCATACGTGAGTTCTAATTCCCGCCCATCATATTCGTGCTGGAGAATTAACGACCGGTCTTTATTCGATACATCTACCACTTTAATCACCGGCACATTGCCTAGCCCGACTGCCTGAGCCAGACTGTCACGGATTTTTTTCCACCCCTCTTCATCAGCTATTTCCGTAATCAGATAATCTCGACCCTTTTTGCGAAACTCGAACAGATTTAACTCCTGACAGAGTTCATGGGTTAGGTAACGGCGTAAAAAAGACTGATCCCGTTCCAGGGTGCGGACCTCGAAGATTTTCTTGGGGTCATCAGAGAATCGCCTGACCAGGTCCTCGAAGATCTTGAAGCCAATTTGATAAGGATTGACCGCGCCGGTGACTGGCCGAATGATCAGGTTGTGACGGGTAAGAAATTCCAGGTGCAGGCCAGGTGGTAACCCAAGCTGGTTCAAGATCCGGTGGTGCCAGTAACTGGCCCAACCTTCGTTCATGATTTTGGTTTCTACCTGCGGTAGAAAGTATTTAGTCTCTTCAATCACAATATTGATCAAATCTTTTTCCCATGCCTGTAATTGACCAAACTCAACGATAAAAGACAGCAAGTCCTCATCAGGCTCCAGGGGAATCTTGTTCAGATCGGGTAGCAGCTCCTCCTGGTCTGGAAATAACCACTCGTGTTCTTTCCTGGTCTGGTTGTAACGCTCCAGGATTCTTTTTTTCTTTTCCTCGTGGCTGATTCTCTTTTCGCCAATCACCCGGGTGGTCTGCCAGCGCAAAGCATGGGCTGCGTCCAGCACCCTTTCTACCCGCTGGTAGCCAATACTGGGGTCATAAATGTAGCTGCGAACCCGGTCGGCGTGATTCTTGAACATTTCCACGGTGTATTCCGCCCGGGTACCCTGCTTGAACAGCCGGTTGTTCTTGAAAAAGTCGTTGTGTCCGTACACGTGGGCCATGGTTAAGATTTGCAGCAACAGACTGTTGTCCTTCATCAGATAGGCCAGACAGGGGTTCGAATTGATCACCATTTCGTAAGGTAAACCGACCAGATTGTACTTATAAAAGGTACTCAAACGGTCATAGGCTTTCCCAAAACTCCAGTGGGGATAGCGCGAAGGCATTCCAACATAGGCTTCATAACAGAGCATATCCTCATAATCACAAATCTCAAATTCCTGCTCGTAGTAGTCCAGACCGGCAGCCCGGGCGATGGCTTCGATTCGCTCGTTCCACTCGACCAGATCTTTTAAGGTATAATCATTCATGCTTCCACCCCCAGTTCACTCCTGGTCTGCTTCCACCTTGAGCAACTGTCGAAAAGCCGGCCAGACATCTTCCTTGGCGGAAAAAGTTACACAACAGTAATTCCGGTGCTTGACCTTAGTTTCAAACTCGCTCCGCATGGTATTCTGAGGGCTCCAGGATGTCACAATTTCTCCATAACCAAACAGATTACAAACTTCGCAAAGGTGATTGGCCAACCGGACCGCCTTTTCGTTATCTTCTGGCCAGTTCTCCCCATCGCTGCAGTGGAAGGCGTAAATGTTCCAGATTTCCGGGTTATATCTCTCTTCAATAATATCCAAAGCTTTTTGATAACCGCTGCTGATCATTGTTCCGCCTGACTCTCCCCGATGGAAAAATTCATCCTCGTTGACCTCTTTGGCTTCCGTCGAGTGCGCCACAAAGACAACCTCCACGTGCTGGTACCGAAGGCGGACGAATTGATACAATAAGAAGAAAAAGCTTCTGGCCAGATATTTCTTGGTTTGATCCATTGAGCCAGAAGTATCCATGATACATAGTACGACCGCGTTAGATTCCTTTCTGAATTCCGCCTTCATCCGGTGAAAGCGCAGATCATCCTCCTTAAACGGGAACCGGCGCTCTTCCCACTCTTCTCCATGCTCATCTAAAAGACGTTTAGTGGCCTGTTTTCTTTTTATTTTTTCTACCACCGTACGGCGTTTAGCCAGACGGGGTAGGATTCCTTTACGCTGGTAACCCGACCGTTTAAAACTGGTCACTGCCACGATCTCCGCTAGTTTCTTGCGTTCCATGTAAGGTAGCTGCAGGTCTTCAAATAGATAGTTGATCAGTTCCTCGATAGTGACCTCGGTTTCGTAGATGTCTTCTCCCTCTTCTTTTCCCGGCTGGGAACCGGTTTGCCCTTCTTGCACCCGGTCACGACCAATTCGTTGACCTCGCTGTTCGTCACCCGCCCCTGTTCCTACGCCAGGCTTATTGTCTCCGTAGATAAACTGGTATTCTTTCAGCCCCCGGATCGGGATCTTGATCTTCTTATCTTTACTCTGGCCGATAATGCTCTCTTCGGCAATGATCTGGCCAATGTTCTTCTTGATCGAGTCTTCCACCAACTGCCTGTGCCGCCGTCGATCTTCAGCCGACCGGTCACGTCCTTGACCTGAAAATTCTCGAAAAACAGTCATCTCATCCACCCTAATCCTTCCAGAGGTTATTGGCCGCATATTTCAGAACCACATTACAGCAGTGGTCACAGTACCCGTTACGCTTCATTTCCTCCACCATCGCTTCGTACTTCTTGCTCTGCTCTTTATCCCGGACCTTGGCCTGGGTAATCACGCGGGACAGTTCTTTTACCGAAGCAGTAAGTTTTTTCTCGATCGCCTCTTTCAGTGGTTCATAACTGGTGTAGTCAATCATCGCGCCATTACGCAGCATGGCAAACATGTATGCGGTCACATCCTGGCGGAAACCCTTGGCCGCCGTGCCGGTGATGCCGATCTGTTCTTCAATAGACTGCAAGAACTTTTCATCTGGTTCCAGTTCTTCGCCGGTATTGCGGTCCTTGATTTTGGTCTTATTCACAAAGGCTTCCGCATGGTCCAGATAGTTATTAAACAGGGTCTCTGCTTGTTCCTTGTACCCGTGTATAAAAGCCCGGGTAACCTCCTTCTCCAGAATCCGGTTATATTCCTTACGAATCGTATCCTGGAGGAATCCCAGATAACATTTCTTTTCATCATCGGAAACAGTTAAGCCCCGGACTGACTTAATCAGAGACTCGAGCACGAGGATCGGGCTAATGCAATCGTTTTCTGATTCGGAAAAAGCGTTATCGATCGCCTTCATCACAAAACGGGTGGAGATGCCGGTCATGCCCTCACGGGGAGCTTCCTGCCGCAGTTCGTGAATGTCGATCTTTTTGGTGGCCCCCTTCTCCACAATCTCTTCGCCATTATAGATCTTCAGCTTGGTTAATGGGTCTGCCTTATTTGAAGGTGCCAGGCGGGTTAAAATAGCAAACATTGAAGCCACTTCAATGGTATGGGGAGCAATATGGGCAGCAAATTTACTCTGCCGCAAGATCTTCTCGTAGATCTTGATCTCTTCATTCAGTTCCAGGCAGTAGGGCACTTCAATCTTCACAATCCGGTCAAGAATGGCTTCATTGGTATGGTCGGCCTTAAACTTGTTCCATTCCGCTTCATTGGAGTGAGCAAGAATCACGCCATCAAAATAAATCATCGGCCCTTTACCTGGCGAAGGAATCGACTTCTCCTGGGTCGCAGTGATAATCGCGTGCAGGTATTCCACATCGTTCTTAAACACTTCAATGAACTCCACAATTCCCCGGTTACCAACGTTAAAAGCACCATTAAGCGACAGCACCCGGGGATCATGTTCGGGATAGAGATCCATCTTTGAGATGTCCACCGAACCAATCAGCACCGAAGTGTCCTGGTTATTCGGGTCAACGGGCGGCACGACCGCGATCCCCTTCCGGGAACGAATTGAAAAATCGACCGTCTCCACGGGGAAGTTTTCGTACTCGCCGCGGTAATCATTAACCAAACGGTAACGACAGTGCGGGCACAGATCACCCTCAATTTTTACTTTAAGCAGATCTTCAAACTCTTTTCTTAGGTGTTTCGGTACTAAATGGAGTGGCTCTTCCCGCATCGGACAACCCTTGAGCGCAAAGATTGGGGGGCTGGCTTCGAGAGCTCTTTTCAGGCTTTCCATGAGGGAAGATTTCCCTGAGCCCACTGGTCCCACCAGGTACAGCACCTGGCGGGACTCTTCTCCCTTCATTGCCGCCGAATGGAAGTACCGGACAATCTCCATGATGGTTCTGTCAATCCCGAAAAAGTCATCCTGGAAGAATTTATAACGACGAATTACCTCGTTGCCGAAAATTCTTCTCAGACGAGGGTTTTCCTCAGTTCTGATCACCTCGACACCCGGTCGGGTAATCAGTTCATAAATACGCTGGTGGGCCAACATCGTTACACTGGGATTTTCCTTGACTATCACCAGATAATCAAGAAAAGTCCCCTCCCAATGCTCATGTTTTCGTTGGGCCCGATCACCCTTGATCAATTTTGTAAAATCAGCTGCCATTAGATAGCCTCCCCTCTCCTCACCAATCCAGGGTCGAGATTAGGCTGACAATCTCGATAGAAGATTCCTACAAATTGTAGTTATCTATTTATATGCTCCTATACCCAATTTTTGCACCTGGCTACTGGTTTGAATTAAGAGGTGACATTATTGGAAAACTTTTCATATAATGCACCGGGGGTGATTAAGTTGGAATTAGAAGAAATGAAAATAAAACTGGCCGTGATGGATGAAAAAATCTGTGAACTTGAGGAAGGGCAGAAACGGCAGAATATTGCGATTGAGCGAGTTGAAAAAAAGCTGGAAAACATCCAGCATTGGATTTTGGCTGTTCTGACCGGTGTAATTATCAATCTCGCGATTCGCTTCTTCGCGATGTGAAAATAAAAAGGCAGCCACCACTGGCCACCTTATTCTTGCTTCCTTTAAGAAATTACGGGAAGCTTAATCACAAAACACGTCCCCTGATTTATTTCGCTGGTGACTTCAATTCTTCCTCCCAGATCCCGAACAATCCGACAGGCGATCGTCAACCCAAGACCAGTACCGTTTGGTTTTGTACTGAAGAAAGGCATAAAAAGCTTACCCAGGTTTTCTGTTGGAATACCGACGCCAGTGTCTTTGATCATAATCTCCACAAAATTTTCCGTTGGTGAGAGCCGGCTGCTGAGCGAGAGCTTACCGCCATCTGGCATGGCCTGGAGCGCATTGTTCACGAGGTTTAATATAACCTGTTTGATCTGGTTGGCATCACCCTCAACCAGGGCCGGCTGAAGCATGATCTCGGTCTCAAGGCTAATGTCCATAAGCAAACACTGGTTGGTAACCAGCGGTAAAAGATCCCGGAGCAACAAATTTAGATCCAACACCTTGATTTCTTGGGGTTTCGGTTTCGACAGAAGCAAGAAATTGCTGATCACACTGTTAACATGGTCAACCTCTTGAATCATGAGCTTAATCCACTCCAGCTCATCGGGATCGCGGTCTGGCTTAGCTGCCATAAGCTGGAGAAATCCTTTGACCGTGGTTAATGGATTTCTGATTTCGTGCGCGGTGCCGGCCGCCAGTTCACTTACTGTCGCTAGCAATTTCGCCTGTTCAATCGAGTCCTCGTATTTACGCTGCAGGGTCAAATCTTGTAGCAAAATGATCGCGCCAATCAGTTTCCCCTGAACGTCGAATATTCGTGATGTGCTGCACAGAAAATACACTTCTTTCTGTAAAAAAGAACTCCAAGTCAGTTCTTTTCTGCGCAGTTCTTCACCCGCATAAAGAGTTCGTAGCAGCAATGAATCCTCCAGACGAGAAAAATGAAAAACATCACTGTACCGTCGGCCAATTACTTCAGCCGCGGATTTTCCGTAGAGCTGTTCCGCCGCTTTATTAAAAATGATAATATTCTCGTGAACATCTATCCCTACCACAGCTTCGGGGATAGACTCCAAAACAAAGGCGCTCTGGTTAAGGAGATTTTGCAAAGTTATACCCCTGCTCTCCATGGCAGCCACCATTGACTGGCATAACCGGGTGTCCTGCGGCTGCGCTTCCTGAAATAATGTATTGGGAGCCCGCTTTCTCCTGGGAATTAAAGGCACAGATGCTGCTCCATTTCCATCCATAGTCATCATACCTGTCACGTACCTTTCTGCAAAAAAATCTTCGACTAGTTTTACAAAGAAACGGTCAATATATTTTGCTTAACATAGTATTCTTTTATATATGTATATATGATTATTCGACATTTTTCTGTTTTTCCTGCTAAGATTCCTACATAATAAAAAATTTTTATGGATCGCCAGGTTAAAAATTACCCGGGCTGTTGGCCGAATTGTCCAAACTAACTGGTCGGAAGTCCGTGAAGTCACAGGCTACCAGTTTATAGTCAATCCCGTTGATATGGCCAGTGATTGCTTTAGCCTGGCCTTCTGCATGTAAATGTCCGTAGACACAAGTAGTCACCCGGTAAGTCTGCATGAGATCCACAAACCCACTGGGCTGCCCCAGATTGTTAAACGGAGGGTAGTGGAGCATGACCACCGGCGCAGAGTAGCCGGCCCGATGCGCCTGGCTCAAGGACATCTCCAAGCGGAGAAGTTCGCGTCGGTATATTTTTTCGTCATGGGGGGTGAACAGGTCATCGCCAGGAGTAACCCAGCCACGCGTCCCACAGACCGCCACTCCCTCGACCACTACATAATCATTATGGATCGCGACAATCGAAGGTGGAAGTTGAGCCCGCAGCCGATTGATGCTGTCCGGCCACCAGTAATCATGGTTGCCCTTGATCAGCACTTTCAAGCCATTAAGTTCAGCCAACCACTGCAGGTCAACCATTGCTTCCGGTAACTTCATGGCCCAGGAGAGATCGCCACAAACCAGGACAACGTCCGCTGGCCGAACAACTTGATTCCAGTTATTTTTAATCCGCTGTTCGTGGTCCTTCCAGTGTCCCCCGAAGAGATCCATTGGCTTGGGATTAGCGAATGACAAATGGAGATCGGCAATAGCAAACAGCGACATCTTTCCTCTCCTTCTCGTAACACCTTCCCTCACTAGTGTTGACGGCAAAGTCAAACTTCAATCCTCAACTACCTAAAGACCACCGCTTCCAAGTAGGCAGCGCGAAAGTAAGCCAACTTGGTTAAACTGGTTAGCAGTAACGTAAAACAGCAGTTGGCGGGACCCCTGACTGGTAACGTAAATCGGCGTAGCCGTAACGTGAATCAGAATCACGCACAGGCACGCCAGTGCCCGTAAAAATTTCACTTCTGGGATCACCGCCCGGCCGGCCTGCACAGTAAAACACCTCCACCATCTCAGCAACTCGTACTATTTTCCACCCACCAATTCGATTAATACTAGACCACCCATTTTTCAGATAAACTGATTTCCCGTTCGAGAATAACCTGCTCCTGCCGGGGATATCCGGCAAACCGCTCTTCTTCAATCTTTTTTAAGACCTCTTTATACTCCTTCACCAGGACTGCGGTGGCTTTCAGAAAAGATGACCGCAAGTCGACGCCGGCCTGCTTAAGCTTTTCGCGCAGGTGCTGGTTAAACTCCGCCTCGGTGGTCTCAAGTTCTTGGATGAAGCCCGCCCACTGGCTTATGGATTCCTCCTCCCACATTTTGATTCCTGGACAAATAAAGTGCCGGCAAACTGATTCTCTGAACTCTACTGGCAGTGAACAGCCGGTATCAGTATTAAACTGACAGCGATGACCGACCATTGGATCATCCAGGTAGTTTACCGAAATCCAGGTAGTTTCGACTAAAACCCGCGGTCGATTGATAATGAGTAGCAACAAGTCAGGCCGTTTAGCTCCGATATACGCGATATCTACCACATGGAAAGTGGGATTATATGTACAACAGCCTTTAGCCCGACTGAGCGGGCAGTTATAACACAGATCGCACTCGATCCAGCTCCGCAAACCCAGGTTGTGGAAAGTAAGTTTTATTTTCGTTAACAAATTTGTTCACTCCTCAGTTTTTTAAAGATACATTCGCTGGCAACCGCCGATATTCCTGCGCGCTTTCGACACAACACGACTGATTTGCTGGCTGTCCGTTGCGTGTGTTGAACACTCCGTCGATTTAAGCTATACTGAAGTAAAAGTTGTCTAATTAGGCAGTTACTGACATTCCTTGGAAATGGGGAATATTGAGTGCTTGATTCTATCCCACTTGTTTCCGAACAAAACTCAATCTTCGCGCTGGACATCGGCACCCGGACGGTGATCGGCATTGTGGGCGTGCCGCATGAACAGAGCCTGCGCGTCATCGCCCAGGACATAACGGAACACGAGAGTCGGACCATGATTGATGGCCAGATTCATGACGTGGTTAAGGTGGCCGCCGCGGTCTCTAAAGTTAAGGCTAACCTGGAGCAGAAAGTGGGGTTTCCGCTCCAAAAAGTAGCCATTGCCGCCGCGGGTCGGACGTTGCGAACCAAGCACACACAAGTCACCATGGAAATCAACGAAGACATTGAAATCGATCCTCTGCTGGTTAACAGCCTGGAATTGGCTGGGATCCGTCAGGCGCACCAGGAACTCGAAGCCGAACTGGCTGGACCAACCTCAGAACGCTTTTATTGTGTTGGCTATACGGTCGTGACCTACTCCCTGGATAACTGGACAATGACCAGCCTGATCGGGCACCGGGGCAGAGTCATCGGGGCCAACATCCTGGCCACTTTTCTGCCGCAGTCGGTCGTCAATGGCCTCTATTCTGTGCTGAAGCGATGCAACCTCGAACCAATCAGCCTCACTCTAGAACCAATTGCCGCTATCGATGTAGCCATCCCGGAAAACCTCCGCTTGTTGAACCTGGCCCTGGTCGACATCGGCGCCGGGACATCGGATATCGCGCTTACCAGCAAAGGCGCTATCACTGCTTACGGTATGGTACCGATAGCCGGTGACGAAATCACCGAAGTAATCGCCGAGGCCCTGCTCGTGGATTTTCAAACCGCGGAATTCATTAAACGCAGTTTGGGACAACAGCGCGACATCACGTACCGGGATGTTCTGGAATTGGAACAAACCATCTCCTCTCAGGATGTCATGGCCATCATCGACCCGGTGGTCAACAAGTTAGCGGACGAGATCGCGCAAGCAATAATTAATCTTAACGGGGGACAACCCCCTAGTGCTGTTTTCTGTGTCGGAGGAGGTTCCCAGTTGCCTACACTGACCGACAAACTGGCTGAACGTCTGCAGTTACCCCCTCGGCGCGTGGGGATTCGGGGAAGACAGTCCATACCTGGCCTGGTGGTTGATGATCCCGGGATCGCTGGCCCGGAAGGGGTCACTGTGGTCGGAATTGCAACGGTAGCCCTGAAAAAAATAGGACATGATTTTATTAACATCAAGGTCAACGGAGAAGAATTTCGGTTGTTTAACTCCAAGGAGATTAACGTCGCCAATGCCATCGCGCTGATCGGGTTTAACCCCAGAAGATTAATCGGGCATAACGGGCGCAGCGTTGAATTCTTTTTAAATGGTCAGTTGGAAGTTGTTCCCGGTGAGATGGCCAAACCAGCCCAGATCTCAGTCAACGGACACCCGGCTAATCTGTCCACCCCCGTAGCCAGCGGAGACAGCATTGTGATTAAACCGGCTGAAGATGGTCGGGACGCACAACCGCTGATCAGGGATTATTTAGCTTACAAAAATATTGACCTGGCTGAAGTGACCATCCTGGTGAATCAGGTTGAAGTCACTCCCGACTATGTCATTCAAGATGGCGATTGTATTGAACTAAAAAATAAGAGAGAGGTCGAAGACACCTCCCCCAGTGCTGCCAAACATCCACATGTTCCACCTGCTCATAACTCCATCAAGGTCCAGGTCAATGGTCAGGAAGTCACCCTGACTGATCAGGCGAACTACATCTTTGTCGATATCTTCACTGTCATTCAGTTCGATCTTTCTCAACCAAAAGGAAAAATCTATCTCCGGCTTAACGGGCAAGAGGCCCAGTATACCGATCCATTAAAGGACGGAGACATAATCGAGGTAGGCTGGGAAAGTTAACGCTTCAGGCCGACTGCGGGCGGCCGCGTAGTCGGCGCACGGCCTGTTCCAAACCCTCCACGGTCAGTTCGTACATCGGGAAAATCTGTTTGATCAACTTGATCGTGTAAGCCCCCGCGGTCCAGGTCCACTCATCGGCAGGAATCGGATTCAGCCAAACACTGTGTTCAAAATGCTCCGCTAAACGCTTCAACCAGACAATCCCCGGTTGATCGTTATGGAGGCCCCACTCGATAATGCCGCCCACCATGGTCAGTTCACTTGGGGCCATGCTGGCGTCTCCTACCACCAGCAAGCGGTAATTGCTGTCCAGAGTGCGTAAAACATGTTCGGTCTGCACCGAGTTATAGCGGCTGCAGCTTGGGTCCAGATACAGCCAATCATAGACACAGTTGTGGAAATAGTAGATCTGCAAATCCTTGAAGTGGGTTGACTTGTTGACCGCTGTAAACAGTTGGTTGCACAGCCGAATGTAGGGAAACATCGAACCGCCGGAATCCATCAACAAAATAACCTTCACAGTGTTGCTGCGTGGTCTGGTCCAGACCAGTTCCAGTCGGCCCGCATTTTTGCAGGTCGCGGTAATGGTTTCCTCGATGTCCAGTTCGGTCTTTGCCCCATCAAGCCGGGTGGTAAACTGGCGCAGCTTGCGCAGGGCGAGTTGAAACTGACGAATGCTTAAAGTTTCGTCAGTCCTGAACTCTTGAAAACGTCGCTCCCCCGCTACTTTGACGGCAGAACGGTTACGCGACGCCCCACCAATCCGCATCCCGCCAGGATGATATCCCGAATGTCCAAAGGGTGACGTTCCCCCAGTGCCGATCCAGTACGAACCCCCGTGATGCTCTTCATGCTGTTCCGCCAGGCGTTTTTCCAATTCGCGCTTCAGACTTTCCAAATCGAGTTGTTTGGGTAATGGCAGCAGTTGTTGTCTTTCCTGGGGATTAGGCAGTTCCCGGTCCAACCACTTCCAGATCCGGTCCGGTAAACCTTCGGCTGTCTCCACATCGCCAAAATATTGACTGAACGCCAGGTCAAAGCGATCGTAGTGCGCCTCCGTCTTAACCAGGACCGCCCGACATAAATAATAAAAACCAGTCAGGCTGGCCCCGGCCAAGCCCTGGTCAAGAGCCTCCATCAAGGTCATCCACTCGTTGATGGAAACAGGAATCCCGTATTCCCGGAGTAGAAAGAAAAAGTCACTGAACATTTCTTCTCTCTCCCTACCGAGGATTGAAAAAGGAACTGCGCTGACCGCCCGGCACGGACCGACGTCCTTTCACCCGGCGCAGCAAGGCGTCCAGGTCCTGATTTTTTTTAAGCAATACGCCCAGGAAGGGGACTTCTTCGCCGATCTGTTCCGGCCGGATACCACCGATCACCAAGGCTTGGAGCCAATCCAACAGTTCACTGGTGCTCGGCTTCTTTTGCAAATCAGGCAAACTGCGAATCCAATAGAAAGCTTCCAGACACTGTTCCAATAGCCGTTTCTCGATGTGGGGCAAGTGGACCTTGACGATCTCTGTCATCATATCCTGGTCGGGAAAAGCTATGTAGTGGAAAATACACCGCCTTAAGAAAGCATCAGGCAGCTCCTTTTCGGCATTGCTGGTGATGACCACCACTGGCCGGTGTTTAGCCGTAATCGTTTCTTTCGTTTCCGGGATGTAAAAACTCATCTGATCGAGTTCCCACAGGAGATCATTGGGGAATTCCAGGTCAGCTTTGTCAATCTCATCGATGAGCAAAACCACCGGTTCATCAGACACAAAGGCTTCGCCGAGTTTGCCCAGTTTAATGTACTGCCGGATATTTTTCACATCGCCATCACCGAACTGACTATCGTACAGACGTTGGACGGTATCATAATCATACAAACCCTCCTGGGCTTTAGTTGTCGATTTAATGTTCCAGATCAGCAGCTTCAAGCCCAGTGAAGTCGCGATACTTTCCGCCAGCATCGTCTTGCCGGTGCCGGGTTCCCCCTTAATCAACAATGGCTTGCCCAGGGCAATCGCGATGTTAACACTATTGCGTAGTTCATCAGACACGATATATTTGGCAGATCCGTTAAATCGACCAAACTTGTTCTTCATTTCACATTTTGCCTCCGATCATTCCGCATCTTTCATTGGTGAAAGAATAACAAAAAGTTTATCTATAGTCAATCCAAAAAAATCAGCAGTCCCTGGAGATAACCTTCAGATAAAAAGCCACGGACCAATTACGGCCGTGACTCTTTTGCTAATTTCATTAACCGATATTCGCCTGGCTTTAATAATTCTCACACATCGGCTGATAATAAGCCCGAGGATGAGCACACGCCGGACACACTTCCGGTGGTTCAGTCCCCATGTGGACATAACCGCAATTGCGGCACTGCCACCGGATCGGTTCCGTCCTTTTAAACACAGTACCCTCCTGAACCCGCTTCAACAAAGCCAGGTATCTCTTTTCATGCTCCTCTTCCACTTCGGCCACTTCCCGGAAAAAGTCAGCAATGTTGGCAAATCCTTCCTCTCGAGCCACCTGTTCAAATTCCTTATACATGTTTGTCCACTCGTGATGTTCCCCGGCAGCCGCTGCCGTTAAATTCTCGACAGTTGTGCCGATTCCCTGAAGAAAATTGAGAATCCGTTTGGCGTGCTCCTTTTCCTGGTCCGCCGTCTCCAGAAAAATCCCGGCGATCTGTTCAAACCCTTCTTTCTTGGCCTGGCTGGCAAAATAGGTGTACTTGTTACGGGCCTGGGATTCCCCCGCAAAGGCAGCCAGCAGATTCGCTTCAGTCCGAGAACCTTTTAATTGCATTTCTTGCTTACCTCCTTGATTATTAAAGTATAATTAATTTAATTGATTTTAATTATACTTGTTTTTTCGGCATGAAACAGCCCAATGCCTGCTGAAAATGAAAGATTTTAACAAATTCAACCAAAATTAAAGGAAAATCAATATTTGAACAAGAATATAAGTACAGTTATTCCATAGACTACAAGCAGAATGAAAGGAAGATTCTCCACGTGCAAGAATTGATCAAGGCAATCGAACTCGCCATTGAAGAAGAGAGAGCGGGAAAAGAAAGATACCGTCAATATGCTTTGAGCGCCACTATGCCGGAAATAAAATTAATGTTCGAGCAGTTGGCGCAGGAAGAAGCGGCACACGAAAAGCGCCTGGTAGAAAAACTTCAGGCATTGAAGCTGATCTATCTAGAAAATTACCCCGGCGCTCAAGACGGTCATCAGAATGATGGTGGCAAGCAAACTAACCGCGGTGATGACCAAACGCTGGTTTAAGCGACGGTTATGCGCTAGTAGATGGGTAAAGTAGACCGCGTCCCCGGCAAAGGCCACCGCGAGTAGCAGGGTTAACCAGGCGGGGATCCGGTGAAAGACCTCCGGCTCACTCAAGTATTTCCACAGAGAAGCAGTTCTACACTCTCCTTGCTGCGTAAGAGGTCAACCTGGGTGCGGGCCACCTCGATTCCAGCCTTAACATCGCCCATGGTTAACGTCACCTGCTCATTGACCTGCTGCACCAGATTAGCGGTACGCTGGCACAATGACAGGTACCCCGCCAGGTCGCTTTCCGTCGCTGGACCCATGAGTCGGCGAGCAGCCTGAAGCAACTCGGTAAACGAATTATCCAGGATAGTCTGGCTTTCGCGTAAAAGCCGGTAATAACCTGCCAGAGTCCCATACTGTTTCGACAGCTGGCCGATCCCAGCTTCCAGCTCTTCAGCTGTTGGCAACTCATGACCAGTTCCAAAACGCTGGTGCAGGCCGGCTGAGACAGCTTGTTCAATTTCATCGGCAATGGCTGAAATGATGCGGGTGCGCTCGCCAAGATAACGCATCCGGGCATTATGGGTAAAGATCGCTTTTTCCAGCAACGGAAGCCAACTTCTCAGGCCATTTAACCCTTCCTCCGTCAAGTCAGTGGGATTGACCCGATACAAATGCCGTTGCTCCTCAGCAGCTGTTTTAATGTAGGTCAATTGACCAAACCGCGTCGAAAAACTGACCTCCTCGATAGGTACAAGCCAGCCGGTCATCTCTTCAGCCTCAGCCACTACTAAGGTAGTCTCCCCAATTCTCAACGGAAGCTCGTCAAGCTTATTCACCACTGCGAAAAACTCGGCCCTTAGCCAGCCCAGAGTTGAATCAAGACCATCCTGCACCGCTGACGCCAGTTCCAGGATCAAAAAATTCCCCTGACTGAACAGGGTAAGCCATCCCCAGGTAATATCCGCCCGGTCAATCACCATCGGTGAGCTCTGTAGCTTGAAATCAGCAGAACTTACCTTAATTGTCCTTCCCGTCAATTCAGACCAAATCTGCCAGACAATCTGCCGGTCGGTCAGTAAATAATACAGGTAATGGCCCACAAATCTGCTCAACTGTACGCTCACCTACTTCGAATTTGATTTATCCACCCCTATTTTTTAGTGGTAAACTAAAAACTACATACCCAGAAATTCCTCAACAGCCCTTTTCAATCCGTCTTTCTCCACCTGCTTCGTGTGCCAGATCGGCCGGGTTGTCAGACCTCTTAACCCATCGGGAATTGTAAGCCGACAGGACTCTGCCAGCAGTTCTAGCAGTTCAAACTCGTCCCGGCTGCGGGCCGCTCCCTCACCCAAGATGGCCTTAACCACACTGACCGCAAATTTAAAAGGACTGGCCGTGGAGGCGATAATAGTTGGTGTATTGTCCTCCGTCGCCTGGCGATATTTGATGTAGACGTTTTGACCAACCGCGGTATGGGTGTCTACCACGTAGCCATACAGAGCATAGATTTCCTTGATCGTCGCCAAGGTTTCCGCATCGGTAGCAAAATCCGACCAGAATACATCCTGCACCTGCGCCCGGGTAGCCGCGTCCACTGCGTAACGACCGGTTTCTTTTAACTCGATCATCCACTGGCGGACCTGCGCGGCGTTATGGTCGGTCAGTTCATACAGCAGCCGCTCCAGGTTACTCGAAATCAGGATATCCATTGAAGGTGAGATCGTTTTCGCCAAAGGACGGTTGCGGTCGTAGACGCCGGTCCGGATAAAGTCAGTCAACACATTGTTGGCGTTAGCCGCGCAGATCAACTTATTTACAGGCAGTCCCATCCGCCGCGCATAAAAAGCGGCCAGGATATTACCAAAATTACCGGTTGGTACCACCACATTGATCGGGTCACCTTCATTCAGTTCTCCCTGTTTCACCAGGTCCAAGTAGGCAGAAACATAATAAACAATTTGGGGAACCAGGCGGCCCCAGTTAATCGAATTGGCCGAGGATAATTTCAGCCCGTGTCCTGCCAATAAGTCGTTGAAAGCCTGATCGCCAAACAAATTTTTAACTCCGCTTTGGGCGTCATCAAAGTTCCCTTTCACGGCTACCACACTTACGTTATTACCTTCCTGAGTAACCATCTGTCTTTTCTGGACTTCGCTTACCCCCTCGTCCGGGTAAAAAACGATGATTTTGGTCTGTGGAACATCGCGAAATCCTTCTAGAGCCGCTTTCCCGGTATCTCCCGACGTGGCGACCAGAATGACGATCTCCGCGTCCTCACCCGTCTTCCTGACGCTGGTGGTTAACAAGTAAGGTAGAATCTGCAAGGCCATATCCTTAAACGCACAGGTTGGTCCGTGCCAGAGTTCCAAAATATAAGTAGTCTCACTTAACTTAACCACCGGGGCGATGGCCAGGGCATCAAATTTTTGTCGGTTGTAAGCTCCATTGACACACCTAGCAAGTTCCTCCGGAGTAAAATCAGTCAAATAAAGGCTCAACAGGGACAGGGCCCGCTCCTGGTAGGTCGCCCCCAATAAGTCTCGCCACTGGTCAGACGTTAATTTCACCGGGTTACTGGGAACATACAAGCCACCATCCAGGGCTAAACCCGTCTTAATTGCTTCCGCGGAAGTAATTGCCGAACACTGTCCCCGGGTACTTTCATATAACACTGATTACAGCCCCCTCTAAGCAATTAATCTTTTACCGACCATAGTTAAATCAATTATACTATTTTACCCCAGTTTCTTCTAGAGGAACTCGCTCACCTGAATTTCCACCCGGTATACAAACAGCCCCGCCGAAAAGACGGGTCTTGGCTTGCTTAATAGTTCTAAATTAGCTAAGCTAACGCGGCATTTTGTTCTTTTTTTAGCTCGCGAATAAACGCCGCACCTCGCTCAATCACCGTCACATCAACGGCATTTTATCCAGATACTTACCCTTGAAGGTTTTGACCAGACAATCATACATGTGTTCAGTAGCAACTATGCCGGTTGCTTCAATCAAGGCTCCTAACATCGCCATGTTCGTTGCACGGGGAAGGCCGGCTTCCGTGGCCAGTTCGAGGGTCGGCACCTCGTAGACGATCAGGTCTTTGCGCTGGGCAGGCCGGTTGCTGGTTAATAAGGGTTGAATTAATGAAGACAACCCCGCCCGGCTTAACCATTGGTTCAAACTTATCCAGCGAAGGCCGATTCATCGCCACCAGAATGCGTGGGTTAGCTACCAGGGGGGAACTGATTTCCTCATCGGCAATGGTCACCAGACAATTCGCAGTCCCTCCGCGCATCTCCGCCCCATAGGACGGCACATAGGTCACTCTCTTTCCTTCCGCCATGCCGGCATATGCCAGAAACAACCCCATGACCAGAACACCCTGTCCCCCAAAACCAGCCAATAAAACCTCGTTTTTCATTATTCCACCCCTTTCGGGACCTTGAACTCACCCAGCGGGTACACCGGTACCATTTTTTCTTCAATCACCTCAGACCGGTGATCGTCAGGCGGGAAGTGCGCTCAATTTCCCGCGCCATTTTTTCGATGCTGGCCGGGTCGCGCGTAAAAGGTCGGTAAGGATTGATGACCATTACTAGATCGTGCTCAGTCTGACGCAGGTCGGCCCAAAATCCACCGAGCGCGGTCGCCCCGATTTCGTCACCGCCCACATCGAGGAGCATCCGGCCGACAAACTCCTTCACTAGGCCCCTGATCCCGGGGCTCAAGATCGGCAAATCGGCATTCATCCACTCTTCCCGGGGGAGCTACCAGCCGAATCCCCTGTTCGGTTAAAAATCTCTGGCCTCACGGGAGCAAAAATATGGATTCACCACGTCAAGTTCCACCAGAGCGACCGGTTGTCTCGTCCGCCAAGCCAGCGCTATATTGATCGCAATTTCCGTCTTACCGCTTCCAAAACCACTGGTTAAGATGGCTACTCTGTGAAGATTAAATGGAAAATCCGGTTTAATCACATTATCCATATGAGTCGACCATACCTTTAAAATATGAGCCTTTTGCAAAATTAGCTTTTTTGTTAAAGGTAAAACATTGTTAGTCGTTTAGATGTACTCTTTTTTCGCTAGATTAAGGTCAAAAACCAAACCACAATGTAATTTAACATTTTATTCCAGGAAATGGTTGCACGTGCAGAATTTTTGGATTTCCTTAATTTGGGGCTAATTTTTAAGCTGCTTTTTGCTGTTGTGACTTCTTATCTTTACATGATGCCAAAGCCGAAGCTAATAACACGATGGCATTTATGTAGACATGCGTTTTAACTTTCTCAATTTCCCTTACGTGAAGGTCGTTGGCTGTAAGATTTTCTTTGAGTCGAGAATGGCAGCGTTCCACAGATGTTCGCTTGTCGTATAGTTCTTCCCACCGTTTTGATCCACGGTGGGGAAGAGAAAAGCGTCTTAGATCATCTTTAACATTAATTTTTACAACCATCCCATAGTTTGAAGAAGAACACCAAGTCATTCCATTGGGGCAATCGACTTTACCAAGAGCATGGGGGCAGCGAAACTTGAGATAGTTCTTTTCGCAACCCCAATAGACCATGTCGTATCCCATAGAGCACCTGGGAGTACCATTGAATGAAAAACCTTCGGGTGGTTCCTTTGCATTTCTTAGGTTTAAGGGAATAATGGCCTGTGCACCGTGAGCTTTCGCTGCCTCATAGTTCTTCAGTTGATCATAACCTGAATCAGCAAGAACATAAGCTAACTTTCCTTGAGAAGTCTGAGAAGCGACTTTTTCAACTAGAGCAGGCCCCATGTCTCCATCATTAATGTTCGCTGGAGTGACTTCAAGGGCTACTGGTAATTCGCTCGCAGTATCAACAGCTAAATGAACCTTGTAACCAAACCAAGTAATCTTGTTCATGAAGGTATCATATTTAGCTCCCCATGTGGCATTGCCGGTTCCCTGGCTCTTTGATTTGGGTTGCTTCTTCTCGTAGGCATCAATTGCTGTGCTGTCAATTGCAATGGTATCGCCGACAATAATACCTTCATCCCGACACTGCTCTACCAAATCATCAAACAGCTTTTGAGCGATTCCCTTCTCGGTAATTTGCGCAAAGATTCTACTAAATGTGGAAATTGAGGGAACCCTCTTAGCGAGTTCGAAGCCGCATTGGTACCGAAATCTAATATCTTTGACCAACCGATCACGAAGGGCGGTGAACTCTGAAATGTTTTCAAAAGGAGCTGCAAGGAGTGCTCGAAGGATTGCTTCCCGGCTTTGCCCTTTTCTTCCACGGGGTGAAGCAGATCTTAACTCCTTGACATATGGACGCAAATCCAAAGCACTAAAAAATAGTTCCAAGCGGCCTTGAGATTCGATTTCTAACCATTGCTCGAAGGAAAATAAGTTTTGTTGGAGAATATACAAGTGACTCACTCCTTTATGGGGTTTTCGGTTTGGTTACTTGAAAACTTCTCCAAATTGGGGTGAAGTCCTTTTTTATGGCCCTAAAATCCTTAGTAAATCAAGTGTTGGAAAATTGCAAAAGGCTCAATATAGTAAAGATGCCTCTCGATTTTCGGCCATATATGTGATGTGGTCAACCAATTTTAAATTTAGGCACAATATATTCTCGCCTGAACCTAAAAATTCCTGTTAAAAGCTCAAAGTTTTTATTAAAAATAATCAGCATTTGCCTCGTATTATTATGAATGGTATTCTGGGATCAGGCAAACTGATAACTGAAAAAGCAACACTGTTCTCAAATACCCGTCAGGAGGCCTGAAAAAATGAAACACCTGCACTCGTTTTCACGGACGGAACTATTATTGGGCAGTAAAGCCCTGGACATTCTCTCCAAAAAGCGCGTGGCCGTTCTCGGGCTCGGTGGGGTAGGCAGTTTTACGGTCGAGGCCCTGGTTAGAAGCGGGATCCAGAAGTTTGTGCTGGTGGATCATGATCTGGTCTGTGTGACCAACCTCAACCGCCAGATTCATGCCACCACCCAGACTATCGGTCAGCCAAAGGTCGAGTTGATGAAGGAACGGATTCAGTCAATCAATCCCCGGGCTGAGGTCAGAACATGGCAGACTTTCTTCACCGAGGCTAACGCCGAAGAAATAATCACTCCGGACATCGATTACATCGTTGATGCCATCGACACGGTCTCCAGCAAAATCTCCCTGGTTCTGAAAGCAAAAGAGAAAAACATCCCGCTGATCAGTTGTCTGGGAGCAGGCAATAAACTCGACCCGACAAAATTCAGAGTCACCGATATCTATAACACACGAATTTGTCCCCTGGCCCGGGTCATGCGGCATGAATTACGGAAAAGAGGGGTTACCGGCCTCAAAGTGGTTTACTCGGAGGAAGAACCCTGCAAACCAAAAGAAACAGGGGTCGCCAGTTGTCCTGGTAGCTGCCTCTGTCCCAATAAAGAACACACCTCTACTGTACGCCGTCAGATTCCTGGCAGCGTGGCCTTTGTCCCACCCGTAGCTGGACTCATTGCCGCGGGCGAAGTCATTAAAGACCTGATCCACTATTGACAGCGGTCCTTAATCAGACTGGCCACATACTGGGCAATGGCCAGACATGACGTTAACCCGGGTGATTCGATGCCAATCAAATTAACGAACCCGGGCAGGCCCTTTTCCGTTTCCTCACTGATGACGAAATCCCGGAAGGTCTCTCCTGGCCCTTGCAGTTTGGGTCTGATCCCAGCAAAACCGGGCTGCAGGTCCTCCCACTGGAGATCAGGAAGGTAGCTCCACGCGGCCGTATAAAATTCCTGACGATGGGTTTCATCCATCGCGTAATCAATTTTATCTACGTAATAGGCATTCGGCCCCAGGCGCTGTCCTCCGTGCAAGTCGAGCGTAATGTGAATTCCCAGACCCGCATGCTCCGGGGGAGGGTAGACCAGGTGATTGATCTTGAGCCGGGGAGTCAACCGATAGTACTCCCCTTTGCAGTAGTGAAGACGATAACCATACCGGTCTATATCCAGGCCCACCATAGCCGCTACCCGGTCACTGGCCAGTCCGGCCGCGTTCACCACTACCCGGGCAAGCAATCTTTCCCCGCCCGTCTCTAGTCGGTAACCCCTGCTGGTAAAATCGATCCTGGTCACAGGAGAACGAAAAACAGCCAGCACTCCCTGATCAAGGGTCAAGCGGTACAAACAACGCATCAGGTTGTCCGAATCGATAATCCCAGTATTGACGGAAAGAAGCGCCGCGATGGCCGAAATATTCGGCTCCAGTTTATTAAGCTCTCTTGCTTCAATCACCTGAAGCTGTACCCCGTTGACCGTCCCCTGCCGGTACAATCTCTCCAACACCGGCAGATCACCGTCGTGCGTAGCCACGATCAGTTTACCGATTCGCTGATGCCTGACCTGGTACCGAGCGCAAAATTCATACAGTAATTCATTTCCCTCAACACACAGTTTGGTCTTCAGTGACTCCTGCGGATAATAGAGGCCGGCGTGGATCACCTCACTGTTGCGGCTAGAAATCTCCTGCCCGAACCGGCTGTTCTTCTCCAGAATGGCAATGGCTTGCCCTGGAAAGGTGCGCGCTAGTTCATAAGCCACCGCCAGCCCGACCACACCCGCCCCAATAACGGCAATATCAACAGTTTCCATCACATTTATCCCCTTTATTTATCTCCTTGATGAATAGCTGACCAGAGTGCGAAGGGTTTCCTCATAAACAGCCAGATCAGCATCACTGAAAAGCACAAACCGCACCTCAGTAAAATCATTGGTCTGAAGGTAGTCAATCACAGTCGATAGGGCGATCTCGGCCGCCTGCCGAACTGGGAATCGATAAGCTCCTGTACTGATCGAAGGAAAAGAAAGCGAACGAATCCCCTGCCGCGTAGCCAGAGATAGGGTGTTGTAATAAGCTTGCCGGAGAAGTTCAGGTTCATTATTCGTCCCACCTGACCAGATTGGCCCAACCGTATGAATGACGTAGCGGGCTGTTAAGTTACCACCGCTGGTAATTACTGCCTCCCCGGTTGGGCAACCACCCTGTCTGGCCCGGATCTGCTTACACTCCTCAAGAATCTTGGGACCACCCGCCCGGTGGATCGCCCCGTCCACACCACCGCCCCCCAAAAGCGTCGAGTTGGCCGCGTTTACAATGGCCTCCGTCTCCTGCTGCGTGATGTCACCCTTAATCAGAGTCAGTCTAGTTTTTCCGATGACAGTTTCCATGGTTAACCACCCCGTTAGACGTACTGTTGCCGAAATGCCGCATATTCTTCTTCCATTTTCGCTAGAATATGCTCAGCCTGCTGCAGCCGTTTCAGATTATCCTCTCTGAATTTCTCATTACCCGGTCGATTCAAAAAGCCCTTCAGGTTATGGACAATTTTCTTTTGAATGGCGATGGCCTGCTCGAACTCGGCTTTTTCATTCTCGATCCAGGCCTTCATCTTCCCTGGATCCGCTGCTGCTTCTTTTCTTTCCTGCTCTACCCGCCGATACCATTCTTCCAGAACTTGTCCCCCGTTTCTTAACTGCTGCTTGATTTTTTCCAGGTCTGACTTTTCCATTGTGTCCTCCCACGTTTTATCAGTTAGCTGTTTTTATTAAAGTATTCACTAGTTAAGAAAAAACTCCTCTTTTTATCCCAAATTATGCAAAGAAAACCCCTCGTTTCCGTACAGGGGGGTAAACAGATTGATATTTCATTGGCTTTTTTTAATAAAAAGGCTATTCGATTTTATTGCTTCGCTGCCAAATCCCAATCTCCTCTGCCTCTCTGATCAATTCCTCCCGGAAATCCGGATGAGCTAAAGAAATCAATGCTTCTGCCCGTTGCCAGGTCGACATGCCTTTAAGATTCACAATCCCGTACTCGGTTACCACATAGGACACCATAGTTCTGGTAGTGGTCACAATCGCCCCGGAGGTAAGCGTTGGTCTGATCCGAGAAGCCAATTTATTACCTTTATTGTAGGTCGAACTCATACACATAAACGCCTTACCACCATTAGACCGATATGCCCCATAGGTAAAACAGACCTGACCGCCGGTCCCGCTGATCTGCCTGATCCCCGAAGATTCGGAACACACCTGGCCAAACAGGTCAATCTCAACGCAATTGTTAATGGACACCAAATTATCGTTCTGGGCAATAATAAATGGGTCATTTGTATAATCAACAGGGTAAGTAGCACACATTGCATTATTGTGCAAAAAATCATAGGTTTTCCTGGTCCCCAAAGCAAAGGTGTACACGATCTTATATTTGTTAATGTTCTTTTTTGCTCCGGTAATCCGACCAGATTCCACCATATCAAACATCGAATCAACAAACATTTCGGTGTGGATCCCCAGGTCTTTCAAGTCTGACTGGGCAATCATCATTCCCACCGCGTTGGGCATTCCACCAATACCCAGTTGGATACAACTATCGTCCTTAATTTCGTTCATAATCAACTTCGCGCGATTTGTTGGTCAATGTCGCCGCTTGGCGGCACCGGTGGCAGTTCGGAAATTGGCCAATCGGCTTCAACGATGTAGTCAACCTTGGAAATATGGATCACTCCCATGATCAATACCGTTGACGACGTTCGCGCAGCGCGCTGCGCCAGATTTTTGGCAGCCTTGATTTTTTCACTCTCCCTGATAATCTGCTCAAAAGTATAGTCCGAGCTGTGCACCTTTCGCAGCTCTTCCTTTATATATAATACTCCAAATCGTTTTCTAACTGAATCAACTTCTTAGCAAACACCCGGGCCAGCCCCATATCCTTAAACAAGGTTTTCCGATTGCTCCGATGATCTTCCCATCCTTTTTGATCGGAACCCGCATCACCATAAACTCGTGGTGGCCCACCCTCCACAATTCCCCGGACTGTGTGACCCCGTTTTAATGGTTTCTGGTAATTGCGAATGGGGAGTAATTTCCCAGATGTGCTTGCCCAGAACCTCGTCCAAAATGCACCCCAACACGTCTAAATAGAACTTGTTCATCATGATGACCCCGGCGTTCTCATCAACAGCAACCAGCCCTTCGTAGGGATTTTTTACCACCACCTCCAGGGTAGCCTTAAGCTTTTTGGTATTGTTCAATTCCTCGGAGATGCTCTCCAACTCGGTCACATCCTGGAACACCGCCACTGCCTCCATTGTAAACCGATTCTAAAACCTTGCCAAAAATCTCCGGCAAGTTAGCAATCTCTTTCCAGACAGCATTCGTGACATCGTTTAAGACAAGTGCCCCAACAAAACGATTTTCGGAATCAACCACCAGTACTTCCTGAACCCCCTGCTCCAACAGCATGCCTAAGGAAAGACTGGCAGCCTCCTCACTGACAATCAGTTGCGGCTCCCGGACCATATCTCTAATCGGCATCTCTAAAATTGGGTTAAAGGTCAGAGCTTCTGTCTCTATCTGTCGTTCTTTCCGCTGGGCCCCATCAACTATTGGTATGAGCTCGCATATCCAGCTGTAGACTACCCCTAGCAAGTCGTTACTGTTTAACACCCCCAGTAGCCGGTTATTCACGTCGACCACCGCCACCAACAGTTCGCGGGTTCGTTGAAAATAAGAAACCGCAGAGGCTAGGGAACATTCCGCCACCAAGCGGGGATAATCGGGGTTGGCTAGTGACTTAATACTCATCTGCTGCAGAAACAAGTTGGTCATTGGGAATTCTTCATAAATATATTCGGTTCCTCTCTACAGTTAACGCAAAATTTATACCAGTATATACCAGTTTACCTGTTTCCTGTTAGTGCTTGGAATATCAGGTAATTTATTCTGTCATGCTATTTGGTGCTTTGTGTTCTTCTTGCCACCACTGTCTCGTTTTACAGACACTCATTTAACTAACCTTTTCCAATTACGGCTCCGATAAACTGTCTCTGTCTTGAGACACAGTCTTCAATTAAAGATATATTTTGTATTTGTAAATATTGTAACAAAATTCTGAAATATTTGGCAGTCCTATTTATTGGAATCTCCCGAGTCAAAAAAAGCCGAGGCTAACACCTTCGGCTTTTTTACGCAGGAAAAGAGGAGCAGCAACAGACTACTCCCCCATTTAACACTTTACATTTTTTAGAAGAAACCAAAAAATCCAAAGCAGTGGCAAATTACCGCAAGAATAGCCACGCAAGCGGCTAAACGACAAATTCCAAAGCTGGACCCACCAAACCATTGTTCAGTTTCTGCCATTATTTCATACCCTCCTTTTCCAAAATAGATTTGTCATTGGATCTCGCTATATTATATTGAACAATAAGGAAGAAGGTTCCACTGCTGAAAATAATTTGCTAAGATATTAAATCGCCAAAGAAAAGGGGTAGGAGGAGTGCTTGAACTACCTCCTCCCACATTGATAACCCTTTTAGCATAATTAGAAGAAACCAAAGAACCCAAAGCAAAAGCAGATTACTAGAAGAATAGCTATACAAGCAGCCAACTTGCAAATCCTCAATCCGAAGAAGCCAGGATCCGGAGCAGTAACTTCAGCCATTAATAACCCCCCTTTCCTTGCAGCTTATGTTTACTTCGCTTTTCACTACATTATATTGATTAGCTAGGAAAAGGTTCCAAAGTAAAAAGAAATGGCTCTAACATGTGAATTTGATATAAAGTTGTCGATTTCTTTGTCAGGATGGGCTGAACAAAAAAATAGGAGTTGTAGCCTATTGCTACTCCTCCTATAATTGATAACTCTCAACATTTTGTTAGAAACAGAAAAACCCAAAACAGAAGCAGATTACCAGAAGAATGGCTACACAGGCAGCCAACCTGCAAATCCCCAATCCGAAGAAGCCAGGATCCGGAGCAGTAACTTCAGCCATTTATAACCCCCCTTTCCTTAAAGCCTAATGGTCTACCTCAAGATTCACTACATCATATTGGATTAGTGAGAAAAAGGTTCCAAAAATTAATAGGGAAAATCTGATTGATTTTAAAAACCCCCTGTTGGAAAAGTCCAACAGGGGGGATGAAAGGGGTAGCCTGATTTGGCAAAGATCAGGCTATTACCAATATATGCTGGGATGAAAAATTTGACACAACCCTGGTTATATTCAGTTCAACCAGGGTTTCAAATGGAACACTAATCCTGATCTTGAAATATAATATAGTAAAAATCAATCATAACCGAAGGGGGTATTTAATAAATGGCTGAAACTGAACAACTTGTTGGAAGATTTGGATTTGGTTTCACTATCTGTCATCTAGCCGCCTGTATCGCTATTCTTCTGGTAATCTGTTTTAGCTTTGGTTTTGTCTTCGTTTGTTAGTGAAACTAACGAATCAAAGGTCTTGGAAAAAGGGGGCCTCAACGGCTCCCTTTTTTAAGGGGGGTACTTATGGCCGATGAACACGTACATCGTTTTTGTGGGATAACTTTTTATGATAATCAGCACCGACACCGCTATGGAGGAACTACCGGTCCACCTATTGGTGGTGGTCCTGCCCATATCCATAATATCATTGTAAGAACCACAGTGGATCTCGGGCATGACCATGAAATAAAGATTGAGACGGGTCCGGGAATCGCCATCCCAGGAGGGCACGTGCACAGATTCAAAGGTATTACCAGTAAAAGTGGCGAAACACCTCATACTCATCGCTTTCTCCAAGCAACTGGCCCCCAGATATACGCTCGAAGCAAGTTCATAGCAAGTCAGTTCAATCTACCCACCTTACAGTCACTCATAGAATTTTTCACGTTTCAGCTATTCAAGGGGATCAGGATCAATAAACATAATTCCCGGTCGAAAAAAGTAATAAAAAAACTGGTCAGGAATTTGCGCAAACTCTTAATATAAAAAAGCTATAGTAAGGGGGGTTTCTAGCTATTAGCGAGTTAGAGTTTATCATTTTGGGTTGTCTGATGAAGAATAGTTTGAGTGGTTATCAAATACAGAAGTTTATGAACATAACAACAAATTTCTGTAACTCTGTAAAATATGGTAGTATTCACCTGGCTTTAAAAAACCTTGAAAATGAAAATTTAGTCACCAGTGAAGAAGTAACCAATAACGGAAGGTTAACGAAAGTATATACAATAACTGAACAGGGAAAAATAGCATTTATCAATTATTATAAAGAACCTATAAAGTCAGATATATTCAGAACCGATATGGGTAACCGACTATTTTTTGTTGACAATCTATTTTCCCGGCAAGAGATTATGCTTTTTATAACAGAATATATTAATCAATTGCAACATGAAATAGAACAATTAGAGCAGATAAAAAACAAAGAGTTGTATTTAATGGATAATTATCAGCTTTTTTGTTTTAAGTTGAGTGTTGAGCGCCGTAGATGCTATATTCAGATGTATACAAGATTATTGAAGGAATTACAGCAACAAGATAATGAATAAAGGCTAGACTGAATTGTGCTCAAGGAAAATCTTTAAGTCTCATAATAGATGAGAATCTGGGTTGAATAATTCAACCACCCGTATTATAATAACGTTTAGTGGTGTTTTCCCTGTCTGGATAACTCAACTATTAAGGGAGTGATTGACTAAAATGGATGTTCTATCAACTGTTTTTGGGAAAATAAACTTGGACGGGAGCTACAAAAAGAAACTGGTAAAAGCAATGTCTGGTGGTTTACTGGGTTTATTTACGCTCCTGCTTTTACCAGCAATGGCCTTGGCCAGCGAGGCCAATCTTCAGATTCCCAATTTAACCCCGGAGCAGAACAATTTGCTTTTAGGCGGTATACTGGTTTGTCTATTGGGAATGTTGTTTGGATTTTATCAGTTTATGAAAGTTAGGAGCCTGAAAGCACACCAGTCCATGCTGGATGTGGCAAATACCATTTATGAAACCTGTAAAACCTATCTTATCCAGCAGGGGAAGTTTCTTGTTATATTGCTTACTTTTATTGGTATCTGCATAGCCTTCTATTTTGGTTATCTTCAGGGAACACCAATTGGTGGTGTATTACTGATCCTGGCGTGGACTGTGATCGGCATTCTTGGTTCTTATAGTGTGGCTTGGTATGGCATTCGGATGAATACACTGGCTAACAGCCGGATGGCCTTTGCTGCTCTGGAAAGAAAACCGCTGCGGCTTCTGGATATTCCGCTCGATGCGGGAATGAGCATTGGGGTGCTTTTAATCTGCGTTGAACTTATAATGATGTTGATTATCATGCTGTTTGTTCCTCGTGAACTGGCTGGGGCAAGTTTTATCGGCTTTGCCATCGGTGAATCCCTGGGAGCCAGTGCATTGCGAATTGCTGGGGGGATCTTCACTAAGATTGCTGATATCGGTTCTGACCTGATGAAAATCGTCTTTAAAATAAAAGAGGACGATCCGCGCAACCCTGGTGTGATCGCGGACTGTACGGGGGATAATGCCGGGGACAGCGTTGGACCCACCGCCGATGGATTTGAAACCTATGGTGTTACTGGTGTAGCCCTAATTTCGTTCATTGTTCTGGCTGTAGACAAAACACTTCAGGGCAGCCTTCTTACCTGGATTTTTGCGATGCGTATCCTCATGATTGTTACCTCTATTGTGTCATTCTATGTTAATAAAGCATTCAGCCAGGCTAAATACAGCCGCAACGATGATTTTGATTTCGAGCAACCTCTTACCAACCTGGTGTGGATTACTTCAATTCTTTCTATTGTTGTTACATTTATTGTCAGCTACTTTATGTTAGGACCAGGTTCACTCGTGGCGAGTAAGAACCAGAATCTGTGGTTTGTTCTTTCGATCATCATTAGCTGTGGTACCCTGGGGGCGGCTTTGATTCCTGAATTCACCAAAATATTTACCAGTGGTAAGTCGGCCCACGTGCAGGAAGTAGTAAAATCTTCCAGAGAAGGTGGCCCTTCGCTGAATATTTTGTCGGGTTTTATTGCCGGCAATTTCAGTTCATTCTGGCAGGGTATGGTGTTCTTCGCCCTAATGTTTGCCGCTTACTTTGCCAGCGGATATGGTTTGAAAGAGATCATGATCTATCCTTCCATCTTTGCTTTTGGTCTTGTGGCTTTCGGATTCCTGGGCATGGGTCCTGTCACAATTGCTGTTGACAGTTATGGACCGGTAACCGATAATGCCCAGTCTATTTACGAACTATCACTGATCGAAACCATACCGAATATTGAGACGGAAATTCAGACCCAATATGGTTTTCAACCGGATTTTGAAAAGGCCAAGCATTATCTTGAAGCAAACGACAGTGCAGGAAATACCTTCAAGGCAACGGCAAAACCGGTTTTAATCGGGACGGCTGTCGTTGGCGCGACGACAATGATTTTTTCTTTGATTTTAGTTATTAAAAATGTGCTGGGGGTTGAACCCGAAAACATTCTCACTATACTCAATCCCTATACAATTTTGGGCTTTTTATGTGGAGGGGCTGTTATCTACTGGTTTACTGGCGCCTCGACCCAGGCAGTTTCAACTGGTGCTTACCGGGCGGTCGAATATATTAAAAAGAATATTCGGCTTGACGAAAATGCGAGCCAGAAAGCCGCGACGGAAAACTCCAAAGAAGTGGTTAAGATCTGCACCCAGTATGCGCAGGCCGGTATGTTCAACATCTTTATCGCTATATTCTCATTTGCCCTGTCCTTTGCCTGTCTTTCAGCGCCCTCTGGCGGCAATGAACCAGTTGCGTTCTTTGTTTCATACCTCATTTCGATCGCGACATTCGGTTTGTTCCAGGCTGTATTCATGGCCAATGCCGGTGGCTGCTGGGATAATGCCAAGAAAGTTGTTGAAGTGGATCTGAAGGAAAAGGGCACCGATTTGCATGCAGCTACAGTAGTGGGGGACACTGTTGGCGACCCATTCAAAGATACGTCTTCCGTTGCGCTCAATCCAATTATTAAGTTTACGACTCTATTCGGTTTATTGGCCATGGAGATTGCTATCTCTGAATCCTTTAAAAATATTGCGCCCAATATTGGTCTCGTATTTCTTCTGATTGCCTTGATCTTCGTGTGGCGTTCATTTTATGCGATGCGCATAAATCATAAATATTGAAAAGTAATAGAAATAAAACTATTGGCATGAAACTATTAGAACCGTATAATTGCCGCAGGTTCCTTAAAGACTGCGGCAATTTGTTTTTTACAATGGTTTTTCTTTTATATTCGGATCAACTGGAAAGTTTGTTGAGGCTGGCTTGTTTTCATAATGTCGCAATAATGAAACTTGTTTTGAACAATGTAGCGATAATGAAACATGAAAAAAAGAGCCCAAAATATAGTTGGGCTTGAAAAATAAGGGTTTTAGGAAGTTAGAAAAAAGGATGGATTGATGTGTCAATCCAGAATAGTGCAAAAATTATGCCAACTTACACTTTAATAAAAAATGCTATACTATATTTTTCGGATTTAGTGTAAATTAATGTTGTGGTGATAATATGGCAAGAGTAATACTTAAGAAAGGTCAAGAGCAAAGACTATTAAAAGGTCATCCCTGGGTTTACCGCAATGAGATCGCCGATATTGCTGGTTCTTTTGCGCCCGGGGATGTGGTCGAGGTGGAGGATTGTCGAGGGAAGTTTATAGGACGGGGTTATATTAACCCGATCTCTATGATCACGGTGCGCCTGCTTACACGGGACAGGTTAGAAGAAGTAAATGAAGCCTTTTGGCGAAAACGCCTGTATGACGCTTGGAATTACCGGCAGCAGATATTGGCCGGGGCGGACACTGATTCTTTTCGAGTGGTTTTTGGCGAAGCCGATTTTCTCCCAGGTCTTATTGTAGACAAGTTCGCCTCCTATCTGGTGGTGCAAACACTGGCCCTGGGGATCGACCGTTACCAAGAGCTGTTAGTGGCTTTACTGGACGAGTTGATTGAACCTCGAGGGATATATGAACAAAACAGTGTTTTGGTAAGGGAACTAGAAGGGTTGGATCTGCGTGCCGGGTTTCTCAAAGGGCCCTTTGACCCACTGGTGATTATTCATGAAAACGGCCTTAAGTTCTTTATCGATATTGCGCAGGGGCAGAAGACTGGTTACTTTCTAGACCAGCGTGAAAACAAGGCAGCTATTCGTCCCCTGGTTAAGAACGCCCGTGTCCTGGATTGTTTCTGCTACACCGGGGGGTTCAGTGTTCATGCGGCCAAATATGGCGCTGCGCAGGTACTGGGTTTTGACATTTCGGAAGAAGCGGTTGAGATGGCTCGGCGTAATGCAGCGCTTAATGGATACCAGGATATATGCTCTTTTGAGGCGGTCAATGTGTTCGACGCTCTGAGGGAACTGGAACGCCGAGGCGAAAAGTATGATGTGGTGATTTTAGACCCACCGGCTTTTGTGAAGAGCCGCAAGGCTTTGGAAGGAGCTATAAGGGGGTATAAAGAGATAAACTTGCGCGCGATGAAGATAATTAAGCCGGGTGGGTTCTTGGTGACCTGCTCCTGCTCCTACCATATGCTGGAGGAGTTATTCATGGAAGTGGTAGAAAGCGCTGGTCTGGATGCCCGCCGGCGACTGAGGCTCATTGCCAGGAGAGGCCAGGCCCCTGACCACCCCTGGCTGTGCGGTTATGATGAATCACACTATCTTAAGTGCCTGTTCCTTCAAGTGTTGTAAAGATTAAACTACATTTTATTATTTATTCAATGTACAAAAATTACCAGGTTATTGAAAAGTAAAAGAAGATAATCCAGAGTGAAAAAATTAGTGTAAAGATTATCGATTTACTGTAACGATCAGTTTTGCGTCGGTGGCGTTTCTTATTAACTATCAGCGAAAATATTGAAAAAATACACATGAAAACACTTAGATAAAAGGCGTAAGTTAGCAAATCTAGATCCCATCTCTGTCTTAGGGTAACATTGAACATGTGGCTGAAAAAGTTTTCTAACTCCGGTTTGGCTTGCTCTATAATCAGCAATGTAATTAACATAAAACCCCAAACCAGGACAGATGCCGTTTGTAAGAACTTAACCCAAAAATCCGGCCCCTGTCTTCTATTGTTGACATAATTGCCTTTTTTAGGATCCATGGTCATCATTGCCTCCACTTTTTTTTAAAGAATATTATACCAGGGAATTCGCAAATAGTGAGAGACTGGATTAAAATGGCTTCCTCAGAACATCACCGCAAAATTAAGGTGGTACCCTGTCAATATTCTGAGAAAATGTCACCTAAAAATGGTTAGTTTTATTCTGATAAAATGTCACCCCCTCCAAGGCAAAAAAATCAATAACACAAAAGAAGGTGCGGCTGCCCTTGACATTGTGGGCTAT
>JABLXP010000009.1 GCA_013178045.1 Bacillota bacterium | reverse complement strand
GTGACTTCACTCCTTTATGGGGTTTTCGGTTTGGTTACTTGAAAACTTCTCCAAATTGGGGTGAAGTCCTTTTTTATGGCCCTAAAATCCTTAGTAAATCAAGTGTTGGAAAATTGCAAAAGGCTCAAATAAATATCCCGGGGTAAACTCACGATTAAAGATCTGATAAAGCTCACTTTCCTCCGCGGGAAAAACCCGCCAGTCTTCAGGACTGGCCAGCCAGCGGTCGATAGCCTGCCGGTAGATCCTAACAACAGTGGCGACATACTCGGCCCGCTTCATGCGCCCCTCAATTTTCAAGGCACTGACCCCCGCTTCCATCAGCGCCGGCAGGTGGTAAATCAGGTTCAGATCGCGCGGGCTAAGCAGGTACGCGCCAACTTGCTGGTCTGAGGTCAATTTTCTCCCGCTGGCGTTAACCAGCGCATACCCTAATCGGCAGGGCTGGGCACACCGGCCCCGGTTGCCGCTCCGTCCGCCGATCAAGCTGCTCATCAAGCACTGTCCCGAATAGCAAATACATAGGGCGCCGTGGACGAACACCTCCAACTCCAGAGCAGTTTGTTGACGAATCTCCCGGATTCCCTCCAGAGAAACTTCGCGGGCCAGGACCACCCGCTTGATCCCGTGCTCAGCCAGGAAGCGGACCCCCTCCGCGTTGTGTACTGTCATCTGTGTGCTGGCGTGCAGTGGCAGTTCTGGCAAGGCTTGGCGGGCCAGTTTGATCAGCCCTAAGTCCTGGACAATCACGGCATCAGCCCCGACCTCGTAGAGAAAGTGCAGGTAATCCAGGGCTTCAGCCAGTTCCCCGTTGTCGAGCAAGGTGTTCACCGTGACATAAATCTTGACTCCACGAAGGTGGGCGTGTTCAATCGCTACCCTCAGCTCTTTCTGGTCAAAGTTAGCCGCATACGCCCGCGCACTGAACATTTTTCCACCTAAATAAACGGCGTCAGCCCCGTTGGCAACAGCGGCAATCAGGGCCTCCATCCCCCCCGCCGGGGCCAACAACTCTGGTCGGATCGCCATTATCTCACCTCAAGATCACGCTTCACCCTAACCAAACCCGCACAGGGAACAATGGTCAACCCTGCTGCTTCCAGGTGATCCAGGAAGAGGTTCATCCCCAGGGAATCACTAGCCATGTGGCCAGCAATCACCACATTAATGTGGTGTTTCTCCGCCTCTGTCCGGTGTTTATCGGTCATGTGCATAGACACAATCGTTCCGACCCCGGCATCAGCCAGCTTTTCGTAAGCCTTCTCCGCCCCGCTGGTACCACCGGTCATATCCACAAAAATCTTACCCGCCCGGTTTTTACCCTCTCCTAAAATGACCTGGGGACCAACCTCCATGCGGGCCGCAGAGCGGTACTCGGGAATTTCCTTCAGGGCCTTGACCACATCAGCCACCGTTCGGGGAGACTTCTCAGTAAAAAATTTATTAAGATAAGCCGTAACCAGATTATCAGCCGGGGTGTGGACGCACATCAACGGGAACCCTAAAAGACGGGCGGCGTCAACCGTCTTGTTATGGTTTAACGGCATTAGCCCCCGCTTGACCTCGGTGATCCGGCTGGCCAGCAAACCCTCGGCCACGTTGATTGGCACACCCAACTGGTGGAGAACGTCAGCCTGCAGGTGCATCACCTCATGGAGGGCGGCCAGGGCTTTTCCTTCGGGGTGATGGGCCAGGATCAAATCAACCTGTTGGCCGTTCTCACGCAAGCGGTCAGCCAGCAGAATTTCCCCCACCTCGATGTCGATGCCCACCAGCACCGCTTTAACCTCCTGTTCCGGATCACCCAGCAAAATCCGGGTGTCACTGAATGGGTTGGTCAGTTTTTCTGTGTCAAAATCGCCCCGTTCGTCCTCTTTCATTTCTTCGTATTCTTTATGCAGCCGCTCCAACAACTGCTTGAGTTCAGCTTCACCTCGCGGGTCAGTCTGCCTTCCCAAACGAATAGCCAGTTGATAAATCTCTGCCAATTTCATTACTATCTCTCCTTCCGTCCTCATTATTTCTGGAAATCTGGCTGTACCATCGGTGAAATAAGGCACGTCTCTTTTAGCGTTACGCCCTGTCGATCACCTGCAAGACATAGTCATTAATCTGCGTCAGCGACGTGATGACAGGGTAATTAGCAACAATATTCTCCTGAATTAAAATCGTCGGAACCGGGTTTAAGGTGTGGGTCTCAACCGAAATATCTTCCAGGTTACCGTGATCACTCGTCACGATGATCAGGCTCTGGCTCAAGTTTGTTTCTGCGATCACTGCCCCCAGGAAACGGTCCAGAAGTTCGATGATCTCCATCCCTCTCTTTAAATCCCCCCGGTGGCCGGCCCGGTCGCTTTGAAAGTACTCAAACAAGGTAAAATCGTAGTCATCAGCTATCCTGGCCAGCCTGGTCCCGGCCAGTTCCGGCTCAATCAGCGGCAGGTCAAAACCCCAGAGCCGGAGCAACTCATTGGTGATATCCTGATAAATGGCATTCCCCGCCGCCAGGTCGTCAAAAGTCCGCAGAGGCAAACCGGCGCTCAGGGTGGCCTGGGTTGAGGTTGAATTCCTGGCTTTCCCTTGCGCGGCCAGTTCAAAATACTGGGGACGAAAAGCGTTGGCAAAGGTAGCTTTCTTTCCCCGCTCAGTTACGACTTTGAAAATGCTGTGGCTGCTCAAAAGCTCCCGCAGAGTTTTGGTCGGGTAGGCATTGACGTGGTAGCCGACCACTTGAGCAGCGTTAATTCCCGTCCAGAGGGTGGTTTGCCCAGTTGCGCTCTGGGGAAGGCCGGGCACCCCCAGCGTGGTATCAGTCGGCAGCATAACGGCCAGCGGCCCCACCACGATCCCCACATCCTGATACAAACAGTGACCACCAAGCAAGCGGTCAAGGGTCGGCGTTCTGGCGCGAACATATGGATTTTTCGTCTCATCCCTTTCGCCCAAACCAAAACCATCAATAAAGATCATTAAGACACGCATATCCACCAACCCTATTTCTTTCTGGAGATGGTTCATGGTTATCATTATATCACTTTTTGTTTAAGTTTGGGCAGATTCGCTGGGGCTACCCGGCAAAGGTTGAGAAATCTGCGTTCCTTCCTTGATGGTTCTCAATTCCGCCTGGAGATTGCGCACGACCATTAACAATTGTTCCAAATGGGATTCCATCTTACTGACCTGTTCAGTAATCTCGATCTGACTAGACGGGATAAAAAATGAGGGTTCAGCAACGCTTGGTTCATCCGGTGACTTTTTCGCTAGGCGGTCAAAAACAACACCGCGCGGAAAATCTTCATAGGTTAACAGATAATCTCGGTTGGGGACAGCCTGGATCCCCAAGTCCTTCCGGGTGGCCGGTTCGGCTTCTTCTTTCAGAATAACGCTGAAACCTCCGCAGGGCTCCAGGATACCCTTTTGCACATCGCGGATGTCCCGCACTCCCTGTTTACGCAGTTCCTGCAGCAAGTCATCCAAATTAAACTTCTCGCGCGCCAGGTTTTCCCGAATAATTTCACCGTTGTCGACCATTACCACCGGCCGACCGGAGATCAACCGGGCCAAACGATAGTCTTTAAGGGAAATATACCCCAGACCATACTCCAGGACGCCCAGGGTGAGCAGGACAGCAATCCCCTCATAGAGGGGAATTCGCGGGTCTAGCGCGACTGACGCCAGAATCTGCCCGAAGCCGGTCATGACCACAACATCAAATAGACCAAGTTCACCGAGCGCGCGCTTACCCATGAACCTGACAATCACCAAAGCCAAAAAGTACATGGTGATGGCCCGAAGGATATAACCAATCATCTCTGTCTCCCTACCCCCAAAGGCTGTGCTGTACAGTTGAGATAGATGGCATTTATATCGCTATTCTAAACGGGTTTTTACCATTATAACTGAGTAAATACTTGCGGTTATCAAAAACTGTTTCCAAGTGTACCGGGCGACCCCAAAGGGTGTAGAGGTGTTCTAGGGTTTTATGCGCGTGAATGCTGTCGAGCTCAACCCCTTCGTACTCGTGTCTTAAGTATAACTCTCCGCTGCGATTGTAATCCCCGTCGATGACCACGATATAAGGGATCCCACAGTTGGTCAGACTCTCCGCGATTCCATCCCGCACTTTTTCCCAATCCTTCTCCACAACCTTCCACTGGTAACCCACTTTTTTATACAGGTACAGGTCGAGCTCCTCCACCAGTTCTTTGGTCAGGTAATTGCGAATAAAGGAAACATCGGTCTCCGTTTCCCGCACCTCAAAAATTTTCTGTCGTCCTTCCCCACCTGGCCGGCCATATTTCTTTCGCTCCTCCTCGCTGGGATTGTCCCAGCGCCGCTCGATATCCTCGAAAATCTTCAATCCCAGCAGGTAAGGATTGATATACAGCCGGGATGGATGAATAACCCCCGCGTGCATGCGGGCAAATTCCAGCATTTCTTCATCGGACAGGTCAATTTCCCGCATGATCCGAACATGCCAGTATGTCGCCCATCCCTCGTTCATGATCTTGGTTTCCATCTGGGGGCGGAAATACAGCATCTCATCCCGCAGGATCGAAATAATGTCGCGTTGCCAGTCCTCCAGATCCCGGGCATGCTCCATAATAAACAATAGCAGGTCTCGCTCCGGTTCTGCGGGAATCTTTTTGACCTTGGTGGCCGTCTTCTCCGGCTCCTTGACCCCGATCGACCAGAGATCCTCGTAAGGGCTGACTGGCAGAAGCGTTTCTTTTTCCGTTACCGGCTGCTTCTTTGCTCTCCCAAACGGATCCACATGCTCACTGATCGACATGACCGCGTCCAGAAAAGCCTCCACTGTCTGCCGCCCGTGCTGGATTTCATAACGCCGAATCCGCTCGGCACTGCTGGCCATACTCTCTACCATCCAACGGGAAGTATTGCGGAAACGCCAGTTGTTTTTAAAAAAATCATTGTGGGCAAAAACGTGCGCCGCCACCAGTTTGTTCTGGATCAGTGAATTGGTATCGAGCAAGAAGGCGTAACAGGGATCAGAGTTGATCACCAGCTCATAGATCCGGCTCAAATTGTAATCATACTGGGTTTTTAAACGGTGGTAAGCCTTACCGAAACTCCAGTGTGAAAACCTGGTCGGCATCCCGTAAGCCCCAAAAGTATAAAGCACTTCGGCAGGACAGATTTCAAACCGCATGTCAAAAAAATCGAGGCCAAACTCGCTGGCCTTATCCCTAATCCGGGTGATTTCTTTTTCCAACTGTTGCAGTTCGGCGTTAAGCAACTTTTTTCCCTCCCGTTCTATACCGCGATTGATGCACTGTTTTCACGAAAGAACGCCCTAAGGGTCGGGTAGATATCGTTTTTGCTCGAAATCGTCTCCACCAGCAGTCGAGGGTTCTTGATCTCGCTTAAAGAGTTCTTGAGCGTATACGGGTTGGCCACCACCGGCATGGAATAAAACGGGTCGTAGTAGCTGGCAAACTCGCTATCGTTATCCAGCCTGATTTCGCCATAACCTACCAGATTGCACTTCTCTAATAACCGGCCAATCAGTTCCATACAGAGCTGATTGTCCGAAAACATGTTGTCCCCGTCCGAAAAGTGAAAAGCGTAGATATTGTGGGTGTTGAGGTCGTAACGTTCGTCAATAATCTCCAGGGCCAACTGATACACGGAAGAGCATCTAGTCCCCCCGCTTTCTCCTTTGCTGAAGAATTCTTCCTCCGTCACTTCCCGCGCCTGGGTGTCGTGGGCCAGGAAGACGATCTCCACCTGGTGGTACTTGGTGCGGAGGAACTTGACCATCCAGTAGTAAAAGCTGCGGGCCAGATACTTTTCATACGTCCCCATTGAACCAGATGTGTCCATCATCGCCAGCACCACGGCGCTCGACTGCGGGTTAAGCGTTAGATTCCAGGTCTTATACCGCAGGTCTTCCGGCTTGATTGGGTGCAAGCCCGGCACACCGCTTAAAGCGTTACGCTTGATAGTTTCTAGTATCGTCCGTTTTTTGTCCACATTGTTCATCAAGCCTTTTTTGCGCACATCGTTAAAAGTGACGGCTTCCGTAGACAACTCTGGGTCCTTCTTGGGTTCCAAGTTTGGCAGGCCCAGGTCTTCGAAAACCAACTCCACCAACTCGTCAATCGTCACTTCCGCCTCGTAGTAATCGACCCCGGGCTCTTCACCCGCCTTCCTCCCCGTGCCGGTGCCCACTTCCAGGTCCGCATCCAGCACATCACCAACCTGGCTGTCACCATTACCCTGGCCGCTGTGGGTCTGTTTATTGTGGTTAAAGCGGAAGCGGTACTCCTCCAGGGAACGGATGGGGATCTTGATGATTTTATCCCCATCAGCGGTAATGATGCTTTCTTCGCTGACGATGTCAGCCAGGTTTTTTCTGATCGCCTCCCTAACCTTCTCCTGGTGGCGTTGCTGGTCGATCTGCCCCCGTCGGTGCAGCGTCCAATCCTCTTGAGAAATACTAAAGGACGCCAAGCTCATCGTTCTTCCCTCCAACACTATCGGTTAAGCAAGCTTCCCGTGTATTTTAACAACTCGTTGGCGCAGACCGGACAATATCCGTGCTCATCAATCAGTCTGGCCGTGACTTCATTAATCCGCCGCAGTTGTTCCGCATCCGGGGTCTTGGTCGAGGTGGTAATCTTGACTACGTCCTTCAGGTCGGCGAACAATTTCTTTTCGATCGCCTCACGCAACCGCTCGTGCGAATTGTAGTCGAAGCGTTTCCCTTTGCGAGCGTACGAAGAAATGCGAATCAGGATCTCCTCCCGGAAACTCTTCTTTACCGTTTCCGCTACCCCGATCTGTTCTTCGATGGATCGCATCAGTTTTTCGTCCGGGTCAACCTCCTCATCAGTGATCGGATCCTTGAGCTTCACTTCGTTGCAGTAGGCCTCGACGTTGTCCAGATAGTTGTTGAAGAGGGTGCGGGCTGATTCTTCATAGGCGTAAACAAACGCCTTCTGTACCTCCTTCTTGGCAATTTCGTCGTACTCTTTCCTTGATTCGGCAATGAAATTAAAGTAGCGCTCTTTTTCTTCCTTGGTAATCGACGGGTGCTGGTCAAATCCGTCCTTGAGGGCACGCAGGACGTCCAGGGCATTAATGCAAACCGCACCGCGCTGGATCAGGGCACTGGAAAGACGGTTGATAACATACCGGGGATCGATACCGCTCATCCCTTCACCAACCACTTCATTTTGCAGTTCGCGCAAATCTTTTTGCTTGAAGCCTTCGACCTCTTCTCCATCGTAGAGCTTCATCTTTTTGACCAGGTCCATCCCCTGTTTCTTGGATTCTTTCAGCCGGGTCAGAACAGAGAACATCGCGGCCGTCCGCAGGGCGTGCGGGGCAATGTGCACATCCTTCAGGTCACTCTGTTTAATTAATTTTTCGTAGATCTTGACCTCATCCGAAACCTTGAGGTTATAGGGAATCGGCATCACGATAATCCGGGAATGCAGGGCCTCATTCTTCTTATTGCTGATAAACGACCGGTATTCCGTCTCATTGGTGTGGGCCACGATCATTTCATCAGCGGAAATCAGAGCGAACCGCCCCGCCTTGAAATTCCCCTCCTGAGAAAGACTGAGGAGATTATAGAGAAACTTCTCGTCACATTTGAGCATCTCTTGAAACTCCATCAAACCACGGTTGGCTTTATTCAATTCTCCGTCGAAGCGGTAGGCCCGGGGGTCAGACTCTGAACCGTAGATGGAGATCGTAGAAAAATCGATGCTGCCAGTGAGATCGGCGATATCCTGGGACTTCGGGTCCGAGGGGCTAAAGGTCCCGATTCCGACCCGGTCCTCTTCGGAAATAAAAATCCGCTGAACCACCACATCCTCAACACGACCCTTGTACTGGCTGTGCAGCATCAGCCGGCACGACGGGCAGAGGTTGCCTTCCACCGTAATGCCGAACTCTTTTTCCACCTCGGGACGAAGTTCCTTGGGGATGAGGTGTAGCGGCTCCTCGTGCATAGGACAACCTTTAATGGCGTAAAGGGCACCCTCATCGGTCCGACTGTACGCTTCCAAACCGCGCTTCAACATGGTCACAATCGTTGACTTACCACCGCTGACTGGCCCCATCAGCAGCAGGATTCGTTTGCGCACATCCAGCCGTCGGGCCGCCGGATGAAAATACTCTTCGACCAAACGCTGCAGGGCCTGCTCAAGTCCAAAAATCTCCTTTTCGAAAAAGTGGTAGTGTTTGATCCCATTGATCTCCTCAACACCGGCGGCTTTGATCATGTTATAGATCCGGGCGTGGGCATGCTGCGCCAGGCCGGGGTTTTTAACGACCATTTCGAAGTACTCTTTGAACGTTCCTTGCCAGGCTAACTCTTGTTCTTTTGAACGATGCTCCTCCAGAAGTCCCATTAGATTCATCTTATTGATTCCCCCTTTATCGACCTGTGGTTTCGTTAAACTCCTCACTGTCACTAGTATTTCCAGATCATCCAGGAATATACCGTAATTGTCTGATTATGGAGAATTGGCATATGTATGATTCGGGGCATAAAAAAAGAACCCAACCTTTTTGTTGGGCTAACATCGGGATTGGCTACCTTCCGAGTCGTTTCAGCAACTTGTCCAGCGGCAGGGTGTTCAAGACATCCTCCTTGGTTAGCCAGCCGCGGCGGGCAGTGGCCACCCCGTACTTCATATCATCAAACCGCCGCCAGTCATGGGCGTCCGTGTTAATGGCCATGGTGATCCCTAAATTTTTCGCCTGACGGCAATGCGCGTCGCCCAGGTCCAGACGGTCCGGGGAAGCGTTGATTTCCAGGATGGTCCCAGTTTGACGCGCCACCTCCAAGACCCGCTCCACGTCTAAAGCGTATGGTTCCCGCCGCCCCAAGAGCCGGCCGGTCGGATGGGCCAAGATGTCTACATGCTCATTTTTCAGCGCAGCCACTACTCGTTCAGTCAACTGCTCGCGCTCCTGTTTAAAACCAGTGTGAACCGAGGCGATCACCACGTCCAGGTCGCATAATACATCGTCAGAAAAGTCAAGCGCCCCGTTGCTTAGGATGTCGACTTCGATGCCGCTGAGCAGGCGAAAATCCTTAAATTCCTCATTCAGCTTCTCAATCTTAATCCGCTGGTACATCAAGCGTTCCTCATTGAGCCCCCGCGAGATAGCCAGGGACTTGGAGTGATCAGTGATCGCCAGGTACTCATACCCCCGGTGTTGAGCGGCTTCCGCCATCTCCTCCAGGCTGTGGACCCCATCGCTCCAATCGGTGTGAACATGCAAGTCTCCCCGAATGTGTTCCAGTTCTAACAGATCAGGCAACTGCCCACGGCGGGCCGCCTCAATCTCTCCTCGGTTTTCTCTGAGTTCTGGCGGAATATAATCAAGGCCCAACTGGCGATAAATGTCTTCTTCGCTCTGCCACTCTTTTGGGGCCATACCGCCCAGCCCGGTCAGGTCAAGCCCGCTCCCCTGCTCCAGGGCAATCTGCTGCAAAGCCTGGTAGTGACCCTTTGAACCCGTCGACCACAGCAGGGTAGGAAAAAATTGCGCCGGCGCGACCAGTAACAACTCGCACCTGGCCCCCCCTGTGGTCAACACCACCAGTCGGTCGCCTTCTTCATATACAATTTCTTGAATAAGCGGGTGTTTGACAAAAACCTCCCGGACCCGTGCGGGTTTAGTGGAAGCCACCAGTAAATCGATGTCCCCAACCAACTCCTGGCGGCGGCGCAAACTCCCCGTGATACTAACCCGCTCAACATCTGGCAAAGTAGAAAGATAACCGGTCAGTTCCTCGGCGATCGGGTCAGCAATCCCCAGGGTAACTCTGGCTCCCTGGTTACGCAAGAGGTCAATACCACGCAGAATGGCCAGTTCAGTTTTACTGCCCATCCCTGGCAGTTGGCGAATTTTTCGGCTCCGTGCCGCCTCCTCCAGTTCATCCAGGCTGGTTATACCCAGGTGCTGATAAATCAACTGGACAGATTTTGGCCCCAGGCCGGGAATAGCCAGAAAATTGAGGAGCCCGCGGGGGACCCGCTGTTTTATCTCCTCATATTCTGGGAAAGTGCCAGTAGTAAGCAATTCCCGAATATTATTGGCCAACTTCTTGCCAATACCGTCAACTTTTTCCAGCTGGCCGGTTGAATTTAACTGGTTAATGTCTTCCTCCAGGTTCTCGATGGACTGGGCACCCTTGCGGTAGGCCCGAATTTTATAGATATTTTCGCCCAGAATTTCCATCAAATCAGCCATTTCCGCCAGGACCCACGCCACTTCCACGTTCCTCATGGTATCGCTCCCGAAACCATTTACCTGTATTCTACCTATTATCGCGTGGCTATTTACCCTTTTCTTCCTCAATAAGCTTAATCAGACTGTCATAATCCTCTTGCAATTTGACCAGCTCATCCGCCAAGTTCAGCGCCGTTAACACGGCCACTTTTGCCCCTGATAGTTGGGGATTACGCTGGCTGATCTGCCGCATCCGTTTGTCAACATAGGCAGCCAGCATCTCAATGTACTCGCGGGTCACCGGCCCTTTGACAACATAATCTTCCCCGAAAATCTTCACCATCACCCGGGCTTTGCTGTCTTTTACTTCCGGCAAATCACTCACTTCCAATTCCCTCCGACTCAATGTCAGCATTTTCTTGACACTTGTAGCGAAAAACAAGCAGGGCTACTTTCGACAATCAAGTCTACTCCCGGCTATATTCTGCATGTGAAGACAAATATCCTGTTTTTTAGAGGGATTGAACCGGAATTACCAGAAAAATGAGTTATCTGAACTCTACTCCCAACTCAGCCTGCAACGCCTGTTTAATCCGATCGTGTTGTTGATTAACTTCCTCGTCAGTCAGGGTACGGTCCTCCGCCTGATAAATCAGCGTATAGGCCAAACTCTTATATCCCGGCGGTACCTGGGTCCCACGGTAAACATCAAACAGGTTGAATTGTTTCAACAGGGGCTGCCCATTGGCCGCGATGACCCGAGCAATTTGATCCGCCAGGACCTCTTCCTTGACCAGCATCGCCATGTCGCGGTCGATGAACGGATATTTTGGTAAGGCTGTGTAACGTTTCGCGGTCTGGACATGCTGGATAACCCGCTCCAGGTCAATTTGAAAAACACAGGCCCGGCCTGGCAGATTGTAGTTTTCCAGGACATCGGGATGAACCTCGCCGATCACCCCGATCACTTCTTCTGCTCCAATAATCTCCGCCGTCCGGCCGGGGTGGAAAGTAGGTTCATTGACTTGCGGAGCAAAAGAATAATTCTGTAAACCAATTCCGGTCAAAAAAGCTTCGACAATTCCCTTCAAGTAATAGAAATCCCTGATCACAGGTTTACCGCTCCAACCAACCCACTGCTCTCCCAGGACCGCGCCGGCGACCGTCATAGTTTCTTTAGGCAGGGCCACCGAACTGCCGCTGGGAAAGAACACATTCCCGAGCTCGAAAAAGGCCAGGTTAGACTGCTGACGACTGGTATTACGCCGCAAAACCTCAAGAAGGTTAGGAATTAAAGTCGTCCGCATAATACTCTGTTCTTCGCTGAGCGGGTTGGTGATTACCACCGCCTGACGCAGCGGACTGGTATCAGGCAGCTTGATCAAGTCAAAAACCCGTGGGCTGACAAAACTAAAAGTAATCACCTCATTCAGTCCACAAGCTGTGAGCAGTTCCCGACACTGGTTGATCAGTTTTTGCGCAAAAGTCTGCCGTCCCTGAGTCACCTTGCCCTCTGGTAAAGTGACAGGGATCTGGTCATAACCGCGCAACCTGGCCACTTCCTCAATCAAATCAATTTCCCAACGTAGATCCCCCCAGCGGTAAGATGGGATCTTCACTCTAATCAGGTTCTCGTCCACCACCGTTAGCTCAAACTGAAGGCGCGAGAAAATTTCCACTACCGCGGCCTGGTTGAGATCGGTCCCAAGGATTTCGTTCACCCGGGAAACGCGTAAGTTTATCTCAATCGGTTCAGCCGGGCGGGGATACTCATCGATTACCCCCGGAACCACTTCCCCAAACCCTAGTTCCTGGATCAGCTGCGCCGCTCGGTCTGCCGCACGAACCGCTCCTTCCAGGTTCACTCCCTTTTCAAAGCGGAACGAAGCCTCGGAATGCAATCCCACTTTGCGGGATGTTTGCCGGATGTTCACCCCTTCAAAGTAGGCCGACTCGAGTAAAATTGTTCGGGTCTGGTCGGTGATTTCTGTTTCCAACCCTCCCATTACACCAGCCAGGGCCACCGGCCGGCGCGCATCAGCGATAACCAACATCTCGCCATCTAGTTTCCGGGCAACCCCATCGAGGGTGGTTATTTTTTCTCCCTCAGCTGCCCGCCGGACAACAATCCGGTGTTCCGCCAACAGATCGTAGTCAAACGCGTGGAGCGGTTGGCCCAGCTCCAGCATCACATAATTGGTGATATCAACGATATTGTTGATGGGCCGCACCCCGACCGCCTGCAAACGCTCCTGCATCCAGGCCGGCGCCGGACCGATCTTGATATTTTTCACCACCCGGGCTGCGTAACGCCGACACAGGTCGGGTGCCAGGATCTCAACGGCCGCCATCCTATGAATATCCCCTTCCCCCTCATTGACCGAGATGGTCGGCAAATGCAACTGGCCACCGGTGATCGCCGCAATTTCCCTGGCGATGTTAATGATACTCAAGCAATCCGCCCGGTTCGGGGTAAGTTCAAATTCCAGGATATAATCATCTGCTCCCAACGGCTCAATGTTCTCGACAGCCAGGCCGGCCATCGTCAACCGCCGGGCCAGTTCCGGCGGGCTAAGGGCAATATCAACGTAGTCCTTTAACCACTTGTAGGAAACGCGCATTCGATTCACTCCTCACGAAATATTTCTTCGCTCAAGGTGTACACACAACCTTTATCACCGGCTAGAACTGCTTCAGGAACCGCCAATCGTTTTCGAAAAACAGCCGCAGATCATCGATCCCGTACTTCAGCATAGTGATTCGTTCGACCCCCAACCCGAAAGCGAAACCGCTGACCTCCTCAGGGTTATAACCGGACATTTCAAACACCCGCGGGTGGACCATTCCCGCCCCCAAAATCTCTAACCAGCCAGTGTGGGAGCAGGCCCGGCAACCCACCCCACCACACATCATACACGAAATATCAACCTCAGCACTTGGTTCAGTAAAGGGGAAAAAGCTTGGCCGCAGGCGGATCTCCCGCTCAGGGCCAAACATTTGCCTGGCAAAGGTTAAGAGCGTCCCCTTCAGATCCGCCAGGGTCACCCGGCGGTCCACCATCAGCCCTTCTACCTGATGGAACATGGGGGAGTGGGTGGCATCATCATCCCGGCGGTAGACTTTCCCCGGGGCAATGATCCGGACCGGTAGGGATGGCACCCTGGCCTCTAACGTGCGTACCTGGACGGGTGAGGTATGGGTACGCAAAAGGATCTCAGAAGAAATGTAAAATGAATCCTGCATGTCGCGCGCTGGGTGCTCCTTGGGGATGTTCAAGGCCTCAAAGTTATAGTAGTCCAGTTCCACTTCAGGCCCCTCAGCAATCTCAAAACCCATCCCAAGAAAAATCGACTTGATCTCATCCATCACCTGGGTGATCGGGTGTTTTTTACCAAGTTGAAAAACTCGGCCCGGCAAAGTAACGTCAATGGTTTCCCGCTCGAGGTGGCGCTGTTTTTCTAACAACTTGAGTTCTTCTAATCGCCGGGCCAGCAGGTTTTCCAAGACGTTTCTAACCGCGTTGGCCACCTGTCCCACCCGGGGGCGTTCTTCGGCTGGCAGGGCTCCCATTCCCCGCAGTACCTGGGTGAGGACGCCTTTCTTCCCCAGGTACTTGATCCTCAATCCATTCAGGGTCTCGCTGTTTGCCGCCGACAGAATTGCCTTCTCGGCTTCTTGCCGCATTTTTTCTAGTTGTTCTAACACTTGCAAAAACCCCCTTCGATAAAGCTTAAACACCATAAAAAAAACTTTCCTCCCCTGAAGGGACGAAAGCTTGTCTTCCGCGGTACCACCCTAGTTAATCTTTCTGCTCGATTCACTCAAACCAGACCGATAGATCTGGCTTACCCTTAACGGCGGAATCAACCGGCGAGACCTACTTAACACCGGGTCCAGTGTGTTCAGTCCGCTGTTTGTGGGTGAATTTCCCCAGGGGCTTTTACCTAACGGTACTTTCAGTCACGATACCGTCTCCCTGAAGGCTGCCCCTAGCTACTTATCCCACGCATCACATTTCATCGATTTTAATATTTGAAACCTCAACCTACTGCAACAACAATCGTTTGTAAATGATGTAGGCGGCAATGGAACCAGTGGCTTCGAAGATCCTCCAAAAAAAGTCGGCAGGTAACATGTTTAAACACCCTCCAGGAGATTTTTTGGGGTCTTTTTTAGCCAAATTATATCACGCCGCCACATCCTTGGCAAGCTGAGCTCCCGACCAGCCGCCGCTGTCTGGCCACTTCATACAAAAGAATTCCCGTGGCCACCCCCACGTTCAACGATTCTACCTGTCCCGCCAGGGGAATTTTGACAATCTGGTCTGCTATTTGGCAGAGTTCAGACTGGCAACCATGCGCTTCATTACCAACAACTATCGCCAGCGGCTGGGTGTAGTCCGCCTGATCATAGAGGTGTTCCGTCTCCAGGTCACTCACCACCAGTTTAATCCCCTGCTCTCTCAACCAACATATTTGTGCTGGCTCAACCTCGGTCAGCACCGGCAAACGAAAAATTGAGCCCATGGTGGCCCGGAGAACCTTGGCATTGTACAGATCCACCGTGCCCTTTAAGACCACCACCCCGCTTACTCCCGCTGCTTCGGCAGTCCGGATGATCGTACCCAGATTACCTGGATCGCGCAACTGATCAATGATTAATAAAAAAGGAATACTGGTTCGACCCAGCACGTCATCCCAGGTCCAATGGAATTGCTCGACCACGGCCAATACACCCTGCGGAGTCTCCGTATCGGCTAACAACGCCAGAAGCTGGTCCTTCACCGGCACCAGATCAATCCCTAAGCACTTGGCGACTTCAATCAGCCGACGACCACGCTCGTGCTGTAAAATCCTGTCCGCATAAATCACCGAACGCACTCGCGCCGAACTCAGCGCCTCCTCAACAAACCGAAGCCCCTCGATCAGGAATTCCCCACATTTTTCCCGCCCGCGTCGGGTAGCCAGGTTGCGTAGATGTTTGATATACGGATTACTCATAGAATAAATGATCTTTTTCAAGTCCGCTCACTCTCGTTTTATTCCCAACCGACTTCAAGTTTTACCAGGTCGTCGTTATTGCCAAGAACAACCAAAATATCTCCTCCCTGAATAACATCGGAAGCACCGGGAGAAACAATAATCTCTTTTTCTCGCCTGATCGCCAAGACCACTACTCCAAACCTGGCCCGTAAATCGGCTTCCCCTAACGATAAGCCAACCACTTTCTTCGGGGCTTGGAGTTCAACAATGCTATACTCAGACGACAAGTTAATCTGGTCGATCACATTGGCTGACACCAAGTGGTGTGCTACCCGCACCCCCATATCGCGTTCCGGATAGACTACCTTATCCGCGCCTACCTTTTCTAAAACCTTACCGTGGAGGTCATTCATCGCTTTGGCGACCACGCACTTAACCCCCAACTCTTTAAGTTGCACAGTTACCAGGATACTGGCCTGCAGGTCATTACCGATCCCAACGATGACCACGTCAAAGTTTCTGATTCCCAAGGCCTTCATGGCATCCACATCCAGTGCATCCACCTGAACGGCGTGGGTGACGTCGTGCATGATCGCTTCAATTTCATGCTCATCATTATCAATTGCCAGGACCTCGTAGCCCATCTTGTGCAGTGTCCGGGCCAGACTGCTGCCAAACCGGCCTACGCCGATCACCGCAAATTGCTTCTTCATTGAATCCTTCCTCCTAGCCAACAATGATTTTTTCTTCCGGATAACGGAACTTCCCGGCCTGCTGGCGCTGCCAGATAGCCAGCATGACGGTTAGTGGACCAACCCGGCCCGCGAACATGGTAAAAATAATTAATACCCGGCCGATGTCACTCAGGCGAGGCGTCAGTCCCATGGTGAGACCCACCGTACCGAAGGCCGAAACGGTTTCGAATAAAACCATTAAAAAATCAGCCTGTTCGGTAAAAGTCAAAATCATGGTAACAGCGGTCACCAGCGAAGCCGCCCATAAACTGATGGCCAAAGATTTGAAAATAGCATCTGACGGAAGGCGACGACCAAAAATCTCGGCATCGGTCTTACCCACGACCACCGACCAAGCCCCGACAACCAGAGTCCCAAAGGTGGTTGTCTTAATCCCACCACCGGTCCCGCCGGGTGAGGCACCGATAAACATCAGGATTAATACCAGAAATTGCGTAGCCTGGGTCAAAGCCGATATATCCAGGGTATTGTAGCCAGCTGTCCGCGGTGTCACCGCCTGGAAAAAGGCCGACAACACGGAACCCAGCAGGCTCAAGGACTCAATGGCATTCTTCGACTCAAGGAGCCAGATCAGCGCTGTGCCCACCAAAATCAGCAGAGCAGTGATAGCGATGGCCATTTTCGAGTGCAGGGACAACCGGGAAAACCGCCGGTTACGGGCCACATCACCCAGAACGAAAAATCCCAATCCACCTAGAATAATGAGCGTGGGGATTGTCAGGGAAACAACGGGATCTTCAACATAGTGGGTCAGACTGGAAAATGGGCCGTATACCGGGCCAAACAGGTCAAATCCCGCGTTGCAAAAAGCAGAAATACTGTGGAAAAAACCGAAGTAAATCCCTTTTACCCAACCCAGATCGTAAGCGAAGCGGATTGATAAAACAATGGCCCCCAACCCTTCAATCAGAAGCGTCATGCTGATAATGTTCCGGGTCAGCCGAACAACCCCTTCCAGGCTTAGAGCGTTCAGGGCCTCCTGCATGATCAAACGTTCGCGCAGGTTGATCTTTTTCCCCACCACCAGAGCAAACAGAGTAGTCATGGTCATGATCCCCAATCCCCCCATCTGGATCAGGGCCAGGATCACCAGTTGACCAAAAACGGTATAGTGCGTCCCTGTGTCTACGACCACCAGGCCAGTCACACAAACAGCAGAAGTGGCGGTAAACAAGGCTGTGAGAAACGGGGTGGGCTGACCGCTACGTGCCGCAACAGGTAAAGTCAAAAATAGAGCCCCGATCAGGATCAAACCCGCGAAACCAGCCACCAGAATTTGCGCTGGGGTAAAACGTTCTAAGATCTTGTGAATGTGACGGATTTCTCCAACTCGATGTTCCACCCGCTGGCTAAAAACCAACCGATTCATCGGTACCACCACCAGACAATTGGGCTAAGAAAAAGCATGGTATTTGACATACCATACTTAATTTCTATATAAGTCACCTGGTTTATACAAATTATTGGTTTAGTGTTTCCTTGGCCATACTGACCAGTTGGTTGAAGGCAGAAGGATCGTTCACAGCTAGATCAGCCAGCATTTTCCGGTTAATATCTACCCCAGCTCGCTTCAGACCAAACATCAGCCGGCTGTAGGACATTCCATTCAGCCGAGCCGCGGCATTTATCCGCGCGATCCATAATTTGCGGAAATCACTCTTCTTATCTTTGCGGTGAGCGTAAGCATAATTCAGTGATTTCATTACCTGCTGCTTCGCCGTACGGTATAGCTTCGACTTGGCGCCCCGGTATCCTCTAGCCAATTTAAGAATCTTCTTATGTCGTCTATGGCTGGTAACGCCGCCTTTTACTCTAGGCATGACTATATAACCCCCTCTTGTTATCGCGATTACTAAAATTATAGGTAAGGAATTAATCGAACGACTCGCTTGGCATCAGCCGCACTGACCAGACCGGCTTTGCGCAGGTTACGCTTTCTTTTTGCCGACTTTTTCTCGAGGATATGGCTCTTAAAAGCTTTTGACCTCTTGATCTTACCAGTTGCGGTTTTCTTAAATCTCTTGGCAGCACCACGATGCGTCTTAATTTTGGGCACGAATAGTCCTCCTCTCGTTAATCGTGTTTCGGGCTGAGAATCATGATCATGTTTCGTCCCTCGACTTTGGGCTCCCGTTCGACCGCAGCCAAATCCTTGACCGCTTCCGCCAATCGGGCACACAGTTCTTGGCCCAGTTCAGCGTGAGAGATTTCCCGTCCTCTGAACATTACGGTCACCTTCACTTTATCGCCATCTTCTAAAAATCTGGCCACGTTTTTGACCTTTACTTGGAAATCATGCTCCTCAATGTTAGGTCGCATCTTAATTTCTTTGATGTTAATAACCCGTTGCTTCTTACGCGCCTCTCGTTCACGCTTGCTCTGCTCATACTTGAACTTGCCGTAGTCCATAATTCGGCAAACCGGTGGTTTGGCCGTCGGAGCAACTTCAACCAGGTCCAGGCCCTTTTCCTGAGCCACTTTAAGCGCGTCTCGCACCGACATTATTCCTAATTGTTCGCCCGTCTCACTAACCAGCCGAATCTCACGGGCCCGGATATCCTCGTTGATCCGCAAATCTTTGCTAATAAGTGTCACCTCCATAAAAGATTAAAAGCAGGTGTAAAGTCACCCGCTTGAAAAAGGCAATAAGAAAACCATTTTTATGGCTGTATATTTGCCCAAAAACCTTATCAGTAGCGGAACCGCACCATAAGGTGAGAAGCGGATGGCTTCTACTTAATACATTAATACAAGTTTTCTCTCGAAGAAAGTATACACAAATCCCCAAAGATTGTCAACATTTTCTGCCGGCTAATTCTCCAGAACCAGCAGACCGTCGGTGGAATCCCCTGGAACCCCTATTTTTTCTCACGAATTTCCTCCAAAATCTGGTCCACAAACCGCTCGAAGGGCATCACCCCCACGTCGCCTTTCCCCCGCTGGCGGACAGCGACAGTATCGCTTTCCATTTCCTTGTCCCCGACGACCAGAAGGTATGGGATCCTGGCTAACTGTCCTTCCCGAATCTTAAAGCCCGTCTTCTCATTTCGCGCGTCAACCTCAACCCGCAGGCCCGCTTCCTCCAATCGTTTAGCAACCTGGTTGGCGTAATTACTATGCCGCTCCGTGATCGGCAGGATTCTCGCCTGGACCGGGGCCAGCCAGACTGGAAAAGCACCCGCATAGTGTTCCGTCAAGATGCCAATGAACCGTTCGATGCTGCCAAAGATCACCCGGTGAATCATCACCGGCCGGTGTTTCTGGCCATCGTCACCGACATAGGTCAGGTCGAACTTCTCGGGCATAAGGAAATCCAACTGAATCGTGCCGCACTGCCAGGTCCGACCAAGGGAATCCTTGAGGTGGAAGTCAATCTTCGGTCCGTAGAAAGCGCCGTCGCCTTCGTTAACCACATATGGCATCCTCTTTTCCTCCAGAGCCTGACGCAGGGCCGAGGTCGCTCGCTCCCAAATCTCGTCTGAACCCATGGCCTTCTCGGGTTTGGTCGAAAGCTCCACATGATAGGAAAAGCCGAAAATCTTATAGAAATCGTCGACCAGATCGATGACACCCTTGATCTCGTCGGTAATCTGGGATGGGAGCATAAAGATATGAGCATCATCCTGGGTAAAGCAGCGGACCCGCATCAACCCATGCAAGACCCCGGATTTTTCGTGTCGGTGAACCAGCCCCAGTTCACCTAAGCGAATCGGTAAATCCCGGTAACTATGCAGTTGGGTTTTGTAGACCAGGATGCCACCCGGGCAATTCATAGGCTTAACCGCATAGTCCTCTTCATCAATCTGCGTAAAATACATGTTGTCCCGGTAGTGATCCCAGTGGCCGGACCGCTCCCACAGGGACCGGTTGAGGATGATCGGGGTCCGGATCTCCTGATAACCCCGTTTGCGGTGTTCTGTCCGCCAAAAGTTTTCGAGTTCATTCCTGATGATCATGCCTTTCGGTAAGAAAAACGGGAATCCCGGACCTTCGTCCATAATGGTGAATAACTGCAGTTCAGCGCCCAGCTTACGGTGGTCGCGCCGTTTCGCCTCTTCCAGGCGGTACAAATAATCATCCAGTTCAGCCTTTTTGGGGAAAGAAGTCCCGTAAATACGCTGGAGCATCTTGTTTTTTTCGCTCCCGCGCCAGTATGCACCAGCCAAGTTCATCAGTTTTACCGCCTTGATCCTCCCGGTCGAAGGGACGTGCGGACCGGCGCACAGGTCAACAAACTCGCCCTGCTGATAGGTGCTGATGACTGCCTCTTCTGGCAGGTCGCGGATTAATTCTACCTTGTAGTTCTCACCACGCTCGGCAAAAAACTGGATTGCGTCTTCCCGACTCAACTCCTGACGGATAAAAGGATAGTCGGCCTTAATGATGGCTTCCATTTCCTGTTCAATTCTCGCCAAGTCATCAGGAGTAAAGGTATACTCCGAGTCAAAGTCATAATAGAAACCGTTTTGTATGGCCGGCCCAATCCCCAGTCTGGTGCCCGGAAACAACCGTTGGACAGCTTGCGCCATGATATGGGAAGTACTGTGCCGGTAGACGCTCTGTCCCTCTTCGCTCTCAAATGTGATGATCTCCAATTCGCCGTCTTCCTTAATCGGCCAGTCCAGGTCGCGCAGAATCCCGTTGTATTTACCCACTAGGGCCCTCTGGGCCAGACCGCGGCTGATGTCAGCAGCCACCTGACTAATGGTCACTCCCGCCGGATACTCTCTGATTGAACCATCTTTTAAACGGATTTTGACTTGTTCCAACGCTAACTCCTCCCAACTTATAAAAATTCTATCGACTCCTTAGCCAACCGCATCCTACATAAACAAGAAAATCGACTTCGTCGACTATATCAGGTTGTCGATTTACTTTAGGAAACTTATCCACAGCTAGAGTTTAAGCATAGTTTTCTAGACGAAAATAAACCCCTCGCCGGTTAGGGGCGAGAGGTTTCTCCCGTGGTTCCACCCTGTTTAGAAGACAAAGAACTGTTTTCTCACTCGATTGCCAGGTAACGGCGGCGGCCGGCCTCATTTACTCACCCCAAAGGTTTTCTACTAGGCGGTTTTGAGGGGGTTTTCCACTTTGGCCAATACAAAAAGTGCTTTCAGCCCTGGCACTTTCTCTCTGGTGCAAGCCAATAAGTGTACTCGTCCTCAGCATTACCGTTCTTATATTATGATATTTTACCAGCTTTTCGGCATTAATTATATGGTTTTTCTGCTGGCTTGTCAATCTCAACGAAACAGGTAGATAATCCCCACCTGCATTAAACCAATCAACAAACCCAACACCCCACCAAGCCATTCGATGTGACGAAATTCTCGCTGCGCCACAGCGATGACCAGGTTCTCCAATTCATCAAGTTGGTAGCTTAAAATCTTCTCTTCCACGATTTTCCCCAAGTGGACTTCCGACCTCAAATAATTACTTATTTGCCCGGTTATTCGCTCAATTAGCGCTGGCGCTTCCCGATTCAGAATCGCCCGGATTGATTCAGCAAGCAGATTGCTTATAGAAGACGGAACAAACGCCGGTATACTTCTCACCAGGCGGCTAACAATAATAAGGCTAGCGATTCGGGCAACCTTCTCCTGCGTCTCTGGCGTGTTAAAGCGGTTGAGCACATCATCGACCGAAAGCAAGTCGTTTTCGATCACTTCACCGATTTTTTTTTGCTATCTCCGCCTGCCTTCTAGGAATCAAACCCTGTAATTCGTAATTGAGCAGCGGCAGCTTGATGGGCTCAACTGGCCGAAACAACAAACGAATAGCAATCACATTTGTGAGCCAACCGATCAAGGCACTAATCAGCGGAATGGCAATATACTGCACCAGCATAGTGTTATTTCTCCAAACCATTACAATCTAGGACGAATATAGCAAAATAAGAACATATTTTCAACTTATTCACACAAAAAGGGTCGAAAACAATCGACCCCCCCTAGTCTCGGTGTTCAGTTGGGGCCAGCCTTACTGGCGCTGATAAAGACAGGTATCACATCCAGGACAAATGCCCACCCGATCACCAAATACATTCTTGATCGTAACCATTGATTCAAGGTACATGTTGCTTTCATGGAAATGCAGGATTACTCGCTGCGGGGCAATGGTGATCAGGGCGCTGATCAGCAGGTCTTCATAATTAATCTCGCTGTCAAGGCCAGCGACAAACCCTTCAAGATAGTCGCTTTTGACAAGACTGCCTTTTGCATCATACAGTTGAAAAATTCCGGAGGCACGCAAAACCACGTGTATTTCAGCCATTCGAGGTTCCTGGATTTCTACAAAATATTGTAAGAGTCGGACAAACTCGTTGTATTCCTTTTCCATCATCAGCTCGTCGACGGCCATGTCAACCGCCTCACGGAGCTCATTGAGGTATTCTTTCAAACGAAAATTAATGAACCCATCGATAATTATTTCGTTATTGGCATGTAGGTAATCGATGGCCTTATGCAAGATTTTGCTTTTGCGGTCGAGTTGATAAACCAGTTGATTGGCGGAGATACCGTCACACTGGTTTAAGAAACGCAAAGTCTTCTGGGCCAAGTTCTCTTTTTCCTGTTCACTGAAGTATGGGTAATGCTCCTTAATCAGTTTCCTGATCAGTATGGGTTCCCAGTAATTGACGATAATTTCTGAAACTACGTTGGCTATATAGTGTTTAAAGAGTAAGAACAACTCCTCGTTGGAGTAATCGGTAATCCCACCTGGATTTATAATATTACACCCCAAAAAGGTGTACTCTCCCCGTTCTTTGGAATTGAGGACAACCTGAAAGCCATTATTTTGAAGGGTTTTGACCTCACCGTAGAGTTTGTCGCGGATAGCTTCAACGTATTTGCTTGAACCAATCAAGATTCCTGCGGTCACCAAAATCCCCCCTTTCGTGTTAGTAATATTATATGTGGGTAGTTTTTTGAGTATACAGTTATCACCAGCCGTGTACCATGAGGATGGTTTCCAGGGTATCACATCCCCACCAACTATGCTATAATAAGGGTTATGAAATTAACTAAATTTAACTAAAGAAGGTGAGTCATGGATGGAAAAACTGATCATCACAGTCGCCCCCACTGGGAAAAAGGGTACCAAGCAACACCACCCCAGGTTACCTATGACCCCAGCTGAAATTGCTGAAGAAGTCTATCAGGCCTGGCAAGCAGGGGCCTCGATCGTTCACCTCCACGTGCGCGACTCTCAGGGTAAGGATACTCATGATCTGGAAATCTTTAAAGAAACAATAGAACTGATTCGCCAACGCTGTGATATCATTATTCAAATTTCCACCAGCGGTACCGTTGAAGATTCGATTGAAGACCGCTTAGCACCCATTGCATTAAGGCCGGAAATGGCTACCTTGATCGCAGGGACAGTTAACTTCCAGGACGAAGTATTCTATAGCCCGAAACCTTACATGGAACTGGCCGCCAAAAAGATGCGGGAATACGGTGTGAAACCCGAGCTTGATGTGATGGAAGTAGGTGCAATCAACAACGCCCAGGCCCTGGTCGAGCAGGGGCTAATTTCTCCCCCGCTGCACTTTAATCTTCTTTTCGGTTTGCCTGGATCGATTCCCGGGTCACTCAAAAATGTACTTTATATGGTAGACAATTTACCAGCGGGATCAACCTGGTCACTATCCGCAGTCGGCCGCTGGGAACTGCCGTTGACTACCATGGCGATCCTCCTCGGTGGGCACGTTCGGGTCGGCTTTGAGGACAACCTCTACTACAGCAAAGGAATTAAAGCCGAAAGCAATGCCCAGCTTGTAGAAAGAGTTGTAAGAATCGCGCGTGAGCTCGAACGCGAAGCGGCTTCTCCAGCAGAAGCCAGAAAAATTCTAGGGATTGTTTAAATAAATACAAAAAACTAAGAAACGCCTAGCTCCCTTCAAATGGAGCTAGGCGTTTCTTGATGTCTCTTTGTAATTCTTTGTTAACCCCCGCATCAAATTAAAAGGGAAAGACGATTTCTATTCGGTGGTTATCGATCTTTTCCACCCGGAGGTTCTCTTGATAACGTTTACTGACACCTCTAAAAATCCCGACTGCTAAATCAACCAATCGCCAGGAAGAAAAACACTTTATGATTAGGGTTTTATCATCCTTCCATTCATATTGGAATCTAGGCGGTTTTGTGTTTGTTAAATCGCGCGCAGCCTTCTGGTGAATCTCGTCAATCCGTAAGATCAAGTCCTTCGCCGAATTCACGTTTCTTAAATAAAACCCATACAATTTCGGAGCATAAACCTTAACCCAGTATTCGCCAAACGCTTCCATGATCTGTTCAAACGAAGAATTTAGCACTTTACACGCCGAAGCAATAATCTGAACGGCCAACCTAAAATCAATGCTATTTGTTAGTAAGAACACATGTTGTCTATCTAAACCGGCTCTTTCCAATACTTCCTCCCACTTACTGAGTCCATAATAATCGACCACCATATCCCGCAAACAACTTATAATTACCCCTTTCACTCTTCCACCTCTATTTTAGACTGCACCCCAGTACTGGACTTTAATTTTGTTTTGCCATTATTCAAGGGTTGATTTAAAAAAATATAGTCATTAAAATTAAGATTATTGTTATTACAGTAATTAAACAGGCCCCCAAAAAGCTTTGGCCCGCCATCCTTTTCCCCTGAAAGAACACGAAAAAGATACGAATAATCAATCCCAAAAGCTTCTGCGGCTTGAGGAACAGACTGATTGAACTTTTGTTTAATCAGTTCGCGTAACGCATCCACGTTAACTTTCATTTTCACAAGACATTTTCACCCCCCCTCTTTTGTCTATTGACAATACCATAATATCATGTCTATGGGCAACACTCAAGCCTTTCTTTGTCTGTTAACAACACTTTTTTCTCTTTCTTTATTGTCTATTGGCAATATTCGGGTTACAATATAGTTTGATAAATTTGGGAGGATGTGTGATGGAGAGATTCAACAAATTCGAGTTCGCCCGACTTTTAAATATAGCTAAAGGCCAGCGTTCGATTAATCAGTATGGGTTACAAAGCGAAGTTGACCCCGGGTACATTTCCAGATTACTCCGGGGACTGGTTGATTCACCCCCTTTACCGCCAACAATCAAAAAACTGGCCGATAAAGCCCATAATGAAATTACCTACGAGGATCTCATGGTGGCTGCGGGTTACCTGGAACGCGGCAACCAATCTATACCTGCGACACCTTCCGTGGATGAAATGGCCCGTGTTCCTATCTATGGGGAGGTACGAACTGGTGAACCATTGCTGGTTCTAGAACAAATTATTGGCTACGATTACGTACCGGCCAAAGACGTTAAGGGGGGAGAATATTTCTTTGTCCGCGTCAAGGGCGACAGCATGATTGGCGCACGAATTCAAGACGGCGATCTGGTCTTAGTGCGCAAACAGCCCACCCTTGAAGATGGGCAGATTGGGTTAGTAATTGTCGATGGGAAACCAATGATCAAGAAGTTCTATCGACAAGGAAACCTGGCTATTCTTAAGCCTGAAAATGCCGCTTACCAGCCGATAGTTGCTCCGCTGCCTGAGGTAACCATTGTGGGCGAAGTTGTGGAAGCAAAGATTAAATTTCGTGGCAGGAAATAAGTAGATAGACGCAAAGAAATAACGCCCATGTCGGGCACACACGCAAAAACCAGCCTTTACGGCTGGTTTCATTCTCTTCTGGTGGGTCGCATAGGAATTGAACCTATGACCCCTTCCGCGTCAAGGAAGTGCTCTCCCCCTGAGCTAGCGACCCATATTTATTTTATTTTACCCGCACGGGCTACATTACTTATTATATACAAGCCGCCCAAAAAGTCAAGGGCAACTTTCCTCCTCTAAACCACGGGTATATTTTACTAAAGAATGACCACACTAAAATGATGGGATTTACATTGCCACGCCCTCTTGAGTTTAAACAATTCCAACAGGAGGAAAAAGCCAATGCCAACACCCTTCTATGGCTTACGGGCCATAAGCTTCACCGTCAACGCCTCGGAAGATGAAATTGACGAATATCTCAGAAACTTACCCGAAGAGCGGAGATTACGCTTTTTTAGTCTGCTCAATGACCTGGACGAAGCAGGGTTGATCACTCTGTACAGACCCCATCCCGGTCCTTACTGGATCCCGGAAATCATTCCTTATATGAAGTAGCCGACCACCATCCCGCCTATTATCTGATTAGATTAAATTCAATAGAAGGCATGCATATCTCGGCCTAATAAGAATATTAATAATGATAATAATACGAAATAATACGAAGGTGGTGATCCCATGCGGCTGATCTACTTTTACCATTTATCGGCCAAAGCCAAGATCATCCTAACCCTGTTCTGCACCCTCTTTCTCATTGGTAGCAGTGTGGTTTACGTCCAAGCAGAACACCGACTAAAGCCAACTTTTGAGGTAAAAACCGATCAGAAGGTACTGGCCCTTACCTTTGATATCAGTTGGGGAACTAATACCCCGACCCCGGTGCTTGATATATTAAAAAAGCACAATGTCAGAGCCACCTTTTTTCTCTCTGGCCCATGGGTAAAAAAATACCCCTCCATTCCCCAACGGATTGCCGCTGACGGACACGAAATCGGGAGTCACGGCAATGAACACATTAACTTGAGTACCGTTTCTAAAGAAAAGATCAGGGAAGAAATAATGCTAGCCCACCAGAGCATCCAGGCGGTCACCGGGCACACCCCCAACCTCATCCGGACGCCCAACGGCGACTACAACAACCAAGTCATCAGCACTGCCAACGAATGCGGCTACCGGGTCATTCAATGGGGAACAGATTCTCTCGACTGGAAGAACCCGGGTGTTGATGCCATCGTCAACCGCGTTTTGAAACGCGCCCATCCGGGAGACATCATTCTGATGCACGCCAGTGACACCTGTAAGCAAACAGTTGATGCATTACCGCGCATTATCGAGGGCCTCCGCGAACAGGGCTATCAATTCGTCACGGTTTCGGAACTACTCCAGCTTGAACAAAACCAGATAAATTCTCGTTGATAACACTAGCTCACCCTATAGACCTTGCTCTAACTGATCCATCGCCTGGTTAGCCAGTTCATCCGCCCGGTTGTTCTCTTCATTATCGGCATGCCCCTTGACTTTATGCCAGTGTATCTGATGAACATGCGTTAAGCGAATAATCTCTTCCCATAACTCCCGATTCTTAACGGGTTCCCGGGTGCTGGTCAGCCAGTTGTTTTTTTGCCATTTTTCAATCCAGCCCTGAGTAAAAGCGTTGTGGATATAGGCGCTGTCGGTGTAGAGGTGGACAATCGCGGGTCGTTTCAGTTGGGACAGGGCCGCAATAACCCCCTGCAACTCCATTTGGTTGTTGGTCACATTGCGGAAGCCGGCCGAGATCTCTTTCCTCTTCCCGGAAGCCGGGTGGATCAAGACCGCCCCGTAGCCGCCCACATTAGTTGTTTTCCCGTTTCCCCGACAGCCCCCGTCAGTATAGATAATAACTTCTTCTTGTTTGGCCATCAGAACTCACCTTTTATATTTTAAGTTATCACAATCTTAACACAAAAATGCCTAAAAACGCCAACACATGTTTGAAATCAAAAAATCTCGGAATATCATCCCGAGATATTAATCCGATATAGCCGTTTTGTTTTCTTGGCTATGCTTTTATTGGGCAACCACAGCATATTCTTTTTCAATGCAATGGACTGGTTCATTAAGTCCCAAAATATCTTCTACAGTGTAAAAATCAGCTCGATGGGTAACCACATAGTGGATGACCCGAGTTAAGCAGTCGACAAACGCCATCCGGTTTAAGGACTCGTGTTTAATTTCCAGCTTTTCATTTTCACTAATGAACAACACCTGGTGAATCCCAACCACACCTCCACCCCGAACAGCGTGAATCGCGATCCGGTCGCTAGGCCGTTGACCCATTCTTTCGTGGCCAAAAGTAATGTTATCTGAAGAAACTCCCAACCGCTCACTAAGCACCTGGCCAATTTTCAAGGCGGTCCCTGATGGTGCGTCTTTTTTATGCCGGTGATGGGTCTCGATAATCTCAATATCCCAATCACCCAAAACCTCGGCCGCTCTTCTAATTAATGCCATTAAAACATTAATGCCCAAAGAAAGATTAGGGGCATAGACAATCGATGTCCGGTATCTACTGGCCAGATGGGAAAAATACTGAACTTGCTCCTCGGTAAAACCGGTGGTCCCAATGATCATAGGCTTTCTTTGCTGAACTACCACTGGTAGATTATTTAGGCAAGCCTCAGGCGAGCTAAAATCAATGATCACGTCCGGCTGGGCCCGTCTAATTTCAGTCTCAAGTTGAGTACTTCCCTGAATAAGTACTCCTTGGGAACGAATGCCCAGAATCTCGCCAACATCGTGTCCAATCTTCGGGCTCTTCGGGCTACAAACAACCATGACGAGGGACAATTTCGGATGTTTAATGATTCCTTTCGCTACTTCCGCGCCGGTGCGTCCCAACCCAATCAGTCCAACACTGATCATTAATTTTTCCTCCCTTCCAAAATACCGAACAGACAAAAAATCGATCTACTTAAATCATTGGTTAGGTCACAACAATCTTCATTACATCACCGGGAACCCTCATCACGGCTTCAAAGCTACTAACATTCTAAAACCATCGCTTCATAGGGCTAACACTGCACCTAAATCATTACGACACCTGAAGCCAACGATTTTTGCTAGAAAAAGCAATAACAGTACTAACTTGTTGACAAAATTGTTGTTTGTACCTGACAACTCATAGTATCTGAAAAGTTGTTTGTTCCGACAACTTTATGTTATCATGAAGTTGTCTTTGGGTCAAGCAAAAAAAGCAACCTGATTTTTAGCCAGGTTGTTCAGCTTTTAACAATTCTTCTACTTTACTTACGCAATCGGAAGGTCCAACGTATACTAGCAAATCTCCTTCTTGAATGGTCATCGATACATCAGGAGAAAAAATCTCTTCACCATTCCGTTCTAAAGCCAGCACAGTCGCCCCGGTTCTAGCTCTGAATCCAACCGAAGCCAAGCTCTTTCCAATTAGATATGAGCCTGGTGGTACCTCTACTTCTTCGATTTTTTGCAGCCATCCAGTCATCTTAACCGTGTAACTGATTAGTTTCCCCAGAATTTCGTCTATCTCCCGATTGATCTTGTTCCGTTCCTCAACCAGTTCGCTGATTCGGCTCCGCATATCATCCATAATATGCCGTGTCTCAAACTCTTTGACAAAAAGTTCTGCGGCTTCTCTGGAACCGACGATAATTCCTCGCCCGGCCTCAACCAGTACGACATTCATACTCTGCAACAGAGCCACCGCTCGTCTGATGGTTTCTGGCGAAACATTGTACTGGCCGGCCAGAGTGGAACGCCCATAAAGCTTTTCTCCTTCGATATATTCTTTGCGGACAATTTTGGTCGCTATGTCAAATGCGATTTGTTCATAACGCGCTAGTTCGTAGGCTGACCGTCCTGCTCCTCTCTCACTTCCTTGACCATCACCCTGACCGGATAAAATCGTCGATTTCATAAACAACCCCCATTCATTCCTATCATTTCCTTATTTGAATCAAAGAATCTTACGAATATTATTTATCCAACAGCAAATATGCTTGAATTTTGGGTATTTCTACAAATCTCTAAAAAATCCTTTTTAAAAAGTTTCTTTCATAAAAACTACATTACCAGCTCCTAAAGTCGACCGTGAAAAGTTTCATCCTGTCTGACATAATCGGGCCGGAGGTTTGCCGCCGGCTCACCAATTGATTCTCTCTCGCTACGGACGCCTCTGCCCTAAGCTATGGTTACTGCTACCTTCACCATCCGGGAATTACAATTGTAAGATTCGCCCATGCCGGGCGCACGCACAACATCGGCGTCAGCCTTCAGGCTGACGCCGATGTTTCCCCTCATGCACTATAGAGTCAAGGCACCCCCGCTCGTCTTGATGACCTTGAGAATCTGTTCTTCTTCGCCATTAATTGCATTGATGTAGATATAAAATTCCTCGTCCTGCACTCTCCCCTTAGCCTCATAGCATAAGACCTCTTCCAAGGTTTCTAAGGGGATCAAGGCTAACCGCACATGCTCAACCTTAAGTCTCTGACTGACCAGTTCCCGAACTTCTGCTTCGGTCACATTAGGTTTCGGCAAAGAGCGCTCGTGATGGTTCATCAGATAGTTTAAAGCCTCATAGCCGATCACCTGCCCGTTGTCGAGGGCAACCGTGATCTTGATCAGGTCGGGATAAATAATAACGCCGTCCTGCATTGGACTGAAGTTGATCGTCGCCCTTCCTTCATCCAAATGGGCAAAATTAGGCATAAAACCGCGGAAACCGTTTCTTTCCAGGAACTGTTTTGCCTTGGCAACGGCTTGCTCCTGGTTAAGCGTCGGAGCACCTAAGGGCCGCGCGTTCAGAAAATTAACGACGTGGCCACCTTGATGGCTAACATCAACCAGAATCTCCTCTGGACTGTTCGCAACATCCTGGGTAACCAGGACGCGGAAAACCGGGATTTTGCCGTTCCCCCCGCCATACGATCTGACGGTATAAGTCTTGCTGGGATCAACCTCTACAAACCGTCTGGCAATCTGCTGGGCATCGGCTTCGGTGATCTTATTTCCAGTTAACCCCTTGGGTTTAACCTGATCGATGTGGTCAGAAAAGGGTCCATCATAGATTAAGGTCGGCAGTTCTTGCATCGATTTGTCAATCCGCTGGAAACCAACCTCAGCCACATTTTCTGAGACGTTTTTCAGCAGGCCCGGACTCGTTTCTCTGATCGAGCCCCAGGCAAAGCGCTTCTCCCCGATTTCGTTTCTTAATTTCTGCAACTCCGCAGTCAGCGAGTCGGCATCCTTTTGTAGCCGCTCCAGCGTTTCGCGCTGTTGATCATTCATCTGGGTCCCCCGGGCAATCTGCTTGGCCAGGCTGTAGGCAAAATCCCCCGTTTGGGTCAAAAATTTTTCAGTCTGGGAAATGATTACTTGGGAAATTGGCAACATCCCCAAATCTTCCTGAGCCACATAGGCCTGGCGCCAGACATCAGAAAACAACAAAATATTTTGCCGGGGTGAAGTAGAAACTAAGCCCTTACTTAGCAAAACATCAATATTTTCCACAGCAGCCACGAGCTCATAGAATGACCGCTGATAATTGTTTTCCACGTAGTTGCGGAGTTGGGTTTTGGTCCGGTGCTCGGTGTATCCCCAGACGGCTGTGCCGACCAGGGCCACCGACAAAACTATGCTCAGCCAATATCGTTTCACTGACATCACCCTTTCGTTTTGCTTAATCCCTTGGCTTGTCTAACGGGCAAAAATGTGTTTCCCGATCTGAGTAATAATTGGCCGCCCATAAATCCATTGGTTGGTTGTCTTGGCCGGATTATAGTAGTATAGAGCCCCGTACGTCGGGTCCCACCCGTTTAAGGCATCGATTGCCGCCCGGCGGGCTTCAGGAGTTGGTTCCAGATTAATCTGCCCGTCTGCGACTGCGGTAAAGGCCCCGGGCTGGTAAACCACACCGGCAATCGAATTGGGGAACTTTCCACTACGCACTCGGTTAAGAATCACCGCTCCGACAGCTACCTGCCCAATGTAGGGCTCCCCCCTGGCTTCACCCGTGATGGCACGGGCTAATATCTCCACTTCGTCACTATAGGACACCCCACGCGTACTTACTGCAGTTCTTGTTACTGGACCTGTACTGAAACCCAAAGCCGCCCAGGTAGCATTTCCACAAACGCCGTCCGGGGTTAAACCATTCTTCCGCTGAAAATCTTTGACAGCGGCAAAGGTCCGCGGCCCGTAGATTCCGTCAATCGGGCCCCGGTAGTAACCCCACTGCTGCAGCTTCCACTGGACCAGACGAACATCGCGCCCGCTGCTCCCCCAATATAAAGTGGGGCGCTGAGCCGAAGCCCGCTGCGGGGGATAACTGATCCAAAGCAAGGTAATCACGAACACCAGAAAAACGAGGGTTGAAATAATCCTCAGTTGACTGCGTCCAAGCATACTACTCCTCCTCTTACTGAAATACGCTTTTCAACCCTATTTTTTCTTCGTTTCTTTCAAGATATACCAACCCTTTATTTAATAAATCAATGGCATTTCTCTCAAATTATGGGGATTTTTTAATAAAAATTTTCTCTATGTATGTAAGTATTTTTCAAAAAGTGGGTATAATACGAACGGGATTAATTTCCCACCCCTTATATATCCTCCTTGGAATCCCCGGGTCTTGTACCCGGGGATTTTATTTTGAATATAATTTTAAAAAATATGTGATTTTTTGGAGGAAATTCCTTCGATTCTCTCGAATACAATATATTAAATACAACATGTCGGCTCGTAGGAAGATTTCGTCAGAAGGGGCAGAGCAAACTTGAACCAAACAGGGGAAAGAAAACCAATAAGTAACAAGGAGGGGATGAAGATGACAACCAAGTGGGTAAAAATAGACCGGCAGGAAGCGGTCACTCTGGCTAAGTTCTGTCAATACAAAGATTCGAAAAGTTGTTGGGTTCGTTGTAACTATCTTGGAGACCATCACCACTGTTGTGCCTGGTGCCACGAATATGAACGTTGTCCTCACGGAGTGTTTTGTCCCACTTTTGAAAAAAGAGTACCCTCCAAGGCTGAAGAATCACCTGAAACTGAGGAACTGGTGGAATAGGCGCAATTTTAGCTTCTAGCTTATCCCCCCGTGAAGGAATGAAGAGTGATCGCGTCGAATTATGCTAATAAAAGTCGCAGGAAAGGGCGAGTTTGGGGTGATCACTCATTTGTCGATCTGGTTCAATCACTTACTGCTTTTCGTTGATCAAGCCATGGATTTTCTGACTATGCTTGAAGTTAAGATGGGTGAAGAAAGAATCGGGATGGTCACCGCTCTTTTCTTCACCCTGTGGACATTTTTTGGTCATTTCATTAGTACCGGCCGGCGAACGACCCGGTCTAAAGCACTGGCTCAGGCTTTAATTCGAAGCAGTTGGGTCTTTCCCATTGTCTATATTCCCTCAATCAAGGCTCCGATGTGGTTGGCTTTGATCTTTACTATCTTCATCAGCCTTGGGACATGGTTGATCCTGAGAAAGATAGCCCACGAAGAATACCCCCAGCAGCGTCACCGGTCGCTTAAACACCGGGATTTAGAATCCGCAGGGAATGAAGTCACGTAAAACAGGATATACTAACGACGACGGGGAAACCACCCTCCCCGTTCATATATTCTCTTTGAGAAACCCCTGGGAGCGGCTCCTCAGGGGTTTCGTTGTTCTTTTTATATATTTATTGAGGATAATTATTGAGGATAATGCCCTCCGCTGAGAAACAGACCCCTTCGAGGGCTAAAAGATACCTCTTCCAGGTCAGGCCACTGGAAAAACCACCGAGCATCCCCCGGTGAGCAGTCACTCGGTGACAAGGTACGACGATCAAAAAACGGTTATGCCCAACAGCCTGACCTACGGCTCTGGCTGCTTTTGGTTGACCGATTTGTTCAGCCACCCATTTGTAACTGCGGGTTTCTCCATAAGGAATATCCCGAACCAACGTCAGAACCCGCTGACAGAAGAGGGAATAGTCAGAGAAGTCTAGTGGATAATGAGCGAAAGTCACTTGCTCTCCTCGCCAATAATTCAAGAGATCATTCTCTAATGAGGGGTAGCTCCGCTGAACAGCCCTACTTAAAACCGGGTGCAACAGCAATTCTTCGACCGTCTTAGTCCGGTCTTTCTGCGGTAAGGTCACCGCGTACAGGCCCCGTCCTGTCCAGCCAAAACCAACCCACCCATGCGGGGTCCCCACAACATTGTACCAGGTCAACAAATCCCTTCAACCCTTCCGAGTTTAATCATATTCTCATTATACTATGTCTTGGCTGAAACAGGATCATCTCTCCAGTTAGACAGATTAGGCTTAGAAAAATCCCCCATTTTCTCGCATAACCCGGATCACTTCAGGTAATCGGTCTTCGGTTGTCACAACCGTCACCATAAAGGCTCTTCCCCCCGCTTGCCCATAACTGCGCGCAGACATTCCGCTGACCGATGGATCAGCGCCCAACAAAATTCGGGCATCCTGATTCGCCCGTAGGTCGGTGTCAGCAGAGTACAAAGCCAGTCCGGTTAAGGTATTGGTTTGACCAGTGATGGGGCTGTTGTATTCCGTATCGTTGACCACACCGTAACGACTGACCCAGTCAACTTGCACTGTTTCAATTCCCATATTCTTAAGAGTATTGGCAACTTCATTGGCTGCAGTGTCGCTAGGGAAATAAGCCAGAATCGAACGTTCATTGGCATTCAGTTTCATCTTTTTTTCCTCCGCGATTAGTAATAACTGAATTATTCGTTACCATTGTTAGTTTTATCTAAGCCACTTAAATACATTCAATCATTTCTAACCATTCCACAGTATCTTCAAACCGGTGGCTACACCCAATTTGACACATAACCTGAAATACCGCATAATCTATATCAAATTAATAATGCAAAACTACTTCCTTTAAAATCGGGAAATACTCAACCGGTGTCAGGAGGTGATAGGGGTTATATGATCGACTTCTCATTACTAGAGGTCCGGAGCCAACATGGTAAATATGTGTTTTACTACCAGGGAAATCGAATGGCCATTGTAAAGTGTTATCTTCGAAATGCCGAGTTAGTTGGGGCAGTTAAAGCCACTAACGATCAGATAAATGAGAAAAGTCAAGGTGTAGAAAATCCTAAAGTTCGTTCCTTGGCCGTTGCTCAAATAAAAAAACTTCTCCCGGCCGATCTTGATTTACGGCCCGAAGACCTGCTCGGATATGAAGTTTCTCCCTGCTCGGAAATGAAAAAAATGGCTATGCAAGGACCACTAGAAGAATATCAGCACTTACTGGACTATATTCGAGAAACAGCTCTTCAGCGTTTTGTTAACGACCTGATTAAACTGGTCAGGGACGATATTCGGCGCGCTTTAGATGACTACATCAATGAAGCTTACGGAATTATTGAACAAAATGAACACAACCTGCTGACTGTATTTCAAAAACGTTCGGAAAACACCATCGACCTTATTAAAACACAACTGCCCGATGAAAACAAACTCTCCCAGGCAGTTGGGATATAATCTATGAACAGATTTTAGCCACTCAGCAATATGCATTTGCTCTCGGTTATGCCTATGTACGGTGGGAAACCAGGGAATACAACTAAATACTAGACGCTTATGAGTAAGTCACCCCGCTGGGGTGACTTTTGTTTTTTCTCAGCAGGACAAACTTGATCAGATCGCGAAGTTCATTTTTTAAAAGTTTATTTTTATAGGGGGTCTTGAAAATCGGGTTGTTCAGATTAGTATTAACAATATTGTTCATTTTCTTAGTTTATAGCATAGTATCGCCTATCGTAAAGAAAGTGGTAGAAAATCTCCGGTTCTATCATTTTTGGGAACCAAGAACCAGATGTCCGAACTGTAAACAGGCTCTACATTATCCAAAAAACGCTAAAACAGTAATTTGCCCAAACTGCAAGACAAAAATTATTAACTGGCCATAAAAAATTTTTTAATTATCTTAATGTTCTGTACAATTATTTAATAACGTAGTATAATAATAACAAAGCCCTCCTTGGTAATACTCATTTAAGCGCTCACCTACTACTCTTTCCTCCTTTTGCCCTGTTGAAGGGCCTTTTTTCTTGTTACTCAAAACTTTAAGGGTTTTTAAGAGAGTATGATCGCTCAAAGCAATTAAATTTGGTTTTGGTATTTATTTATTTTATTTCGTATGGTATAATGTATACAGTAAACAGTTGATAAATAGGGAGGATAGCCATGATGTGGAATACCCTAGCTGAAGTTGAAGAGGCTGTTCAATTCCTTGTAAAATTTTATGCGCAACAAGGAACCCTACCGGAAACTGTAATTGAAACATACAAAGAACATCTCAAGAAATCGGCTGAAGATTTGGTCCTCAAGTTTTATGACTTATTGCTAGACGATTACTACGTCTCAGGGATAATTGACTACCTTAACTAAAACGCCCTGGGGGGCTTTTTTATTTTGCCCATCTTCAGGGACAGGCTTGTCGATCAGCTGGTGTATGTCTTCGCATATCAGGGCTGTAGGTTTGAGCGCCGCCGCTTCACTGACAAACTGTCTGGTCAGATGTGCTTATTTTCCGTGGAGCCGGAGGTCACCCGTGTACACTACCCACCCCGCAGAAGTCTTGATACCGAACGCAGCGCTTCCAGAAGGAAGCCGCCTCATCAAGAACGGCTTCGCAATTGAAGATGTGAAAACATCTCTGCTCATACAGCACCTGGCGGTAATTAGTTGCCTGGATGAGCCCATCTCAGCAGCGGTAATATTCTCAGGGCTAAATGATCGGAAAAGCCGAAGGTGTTCTGGAAACTAAGGAACTTTTCGAAATACATGCCCTCAGCCTTGTAATCGGTGCCGAAGTCCAGCATTAAAGCTGTTCCATTGTCCTCCAGGAGTATCTTGTTGCCGCCAATGCAGTCGGCGCCATCGTAGAAGGTTATTGAGACAGACATCTATTGAAAACCACCTTGTATTTCAGTCTCCATGTAAAGCAAAGTTCTTCAACGAATTGCCGTTTCCTGCTACTGGGTTTCACAAGGAATTTCTATTTATCCCCCTAATCAATCCGAAAAAGCTCTGGCATTACCAAGGCACCAGGTTGTTTGAGCTGGCCCTGTTTGTTAGTTAGGTTGTCTTTAAGGCACAATGGGAAAGTAGGAGGTAAAAGGCTTTATTGTGACTTTCCGCTGGGTCTAGAGGAAGGTTTCCACCCAGAGCAGGTCCCTGCGGTGGATTAGATGCATTCGGCGCAAAAGCGCTAAAAGTGCTGGAAATGCCTGGTTCTTACGGAATACACTGTCTTTGCTATGGTCTTGAACCGATTAATTGCCCCTCAGAGCAAGCTCCGAGTCAGCGAATGGGCAAAGGAAGACGTTTATGAACCCAGGTTCTCATACCTTCAGCTCCATCACTACCACCGGTCTCTGGACTTTCTAGCTCAGCATAAAGAGAGCCTTAAAGAGCAGTTGTTTTTCCAGGGCCGGGACCTTTTTAACCAGACGGTTGACCCGGTGTTTTTCGATACCACGACCTTCACCTTCGCGGTGCCGCTATTAGCGGCAAGCGGCATGGGAACTCCTACCAATTCCACATCAGAAAAAGAGCGAGTGTTGGAAAACTCGCTCTTTTTCTGCGCTTGATCCAGATTAGAATGTAAGTCCGCTTATTAATATAGTGCCCAAGGCCAGCAAAGTCATATAATCGGCCGTGCTCATTATAATTTCCCGATGGTTTGAGCGGGGACCGGCACCGAAGCCTCTGACTTCCATGGAGATAGCCATTTTTTCGGCTTTTTTTGCGGCCGAAACCAAGAGGGGAATGGCCAGCGGAACAACGATAACTAATTTCTTGAAAGGGTTCCTGGTGTCTGCTTGGTAACCCCTGGACATTTGAGCTTGCAGGATCTGTTCCATTTCATTCAGGAAAGTTGGGAAAAACCTTAACGCAATTGTTAGGATAAATGCGTATTTAAATGGTACTCTCAGCTTGTCGACCAGGAGAACCACGATGTCGGTTACAGGGGTGGTCATGAGCAAAATTGGGATCGTTGAAACGGTGTTCACCATGCGGAGGGCCATCACCAGACTAAGGTTCAGCCCAACGTCAGTGATTCGACCAAGGTGGAAATACGGTATCACGTAAAAAAGCGTCTGGCCCTCAGTGACGAAAAAGATTTGGAAGACAACCAGGAACAAGGCAAACACAAACAACCCTTTGATTACTGGTAAAATCCGGTTGAAAACCCGGCCGACCAGGGCGATGAGCAGGTTGGACATCAAAATCCCGGCCAGGATTATTGGCTCGGCAAAGCGAAAACTCAGGATGATAACCACAAATGTCCAGACAATCTTTGTCATTGGGTTCAGTCGGTGAAGAAAAGAATCTCCTTTGACATACTCAACGAAGGCCGGCATTTTTCTCACTTCCAAGATAAAACATGATCGCGTTAAACATTTCCTCAACGGTGTAGACGTCATTGAATAAACCTTGTTTATGAAACTTCTCGGCCAGCAGGTAAATCTGGGGTGGTTGCAGGCCTGAAGCAGCCAGACTGGCCGTTTTGCTCAGCACCTTTTTGGTGGGGCCATCCTGGAGCACCTCGCCGTTTTTCAGGATGATTACCCTTTTGGCGTATCTGGCTACCAGTTCCATGTCATGGGTGACGATGATGATGGTCTTCCCCTCTTCATTTAATTTCTTAATGATTTCCATAATCGCGATTCCTTCCTGGTAATCCAGGCCGGTGGTGGGTTCGTCTAAGACAAGATTTTCGGTGTTCACGGCCAGGACCGAAGCCAGGGCGACTCGCTGGCGCTGACCTTTGCTGAGAGAAAAGGGATTGCACTGTAGATAAGTCGAGATTCCAACCTTTTCTGCTGCCTGCCTCACCAGCATGTCCAGGTCGCTGTGGTTTATCCCGAGGTTTTTTAATCCGAACGCGATTTCTTCGTAGACTGTCGGGCAAAAAATCTGGTGGTCCGGGTTCTGAAACAGAAACCCGATCTGACGGGCAAGCTGGCTGGTTTTGGTCTTAGCCACGTCCAGGTTATTGACTAGTACTCTACCCGCGGTTGGTTTTAACAGACCGTTAAAGTGCTTTAAGAGAGTGGTTTTTCCTGCGCCGTTTTGCCCGATGATGGCGACAAACTCACCATCCTTAATGGTGAAACTGAGTCCTTTTAAGATTTCGCTGCCGTTGTTATAACGATAACTCAAGTTTTGCACATGGATCATTTTACATCACTCCAAGTTTTCGGCTGCTTTGTCTTGACAGTACCTGGCAGACAATGAGATAGGCCTCTTCAACATTTACGGGCAAATCCCCACCGTACATCCCGGCTTTTTTTAACCGGTAAGCCAGTTGGGTAACAGGAGGACAGTTAATTCCTAGATTTTGTAAAAGGTCCTGTTGAGCAAGAACCATCCGGGTTGGACCGTCGAGGATTATTCTGCCTTGATCCATAACTATTAACCGCGAACAATACTGGGACAATAGCTGGACCTTTTGTTCGACAATGACGATGGTGATGTTGTATTCCCGGTTGAGTTTTTTTAAGGTGTTGAAAACATCAAGTGCCCCCTGTGGGTCTAATTCTGAGGTGGGTTCATCCAAAACCAGAATTTTGGGGCGAAGAGCGACCGCGGCCGCGATAGCGACCCGTTGTTTTTGTCCGCCAGAAAGTTGCGTCGTGGGGGAATGTCTTAGCTGGGATATCCCGACGAGCTCCAGGCTTTCGGTAATCCGGGAATGAATTTCGTTACGCGGTGTGTTGAGGTTTTCTAACCCGAAGGCTATTTCATCCTCGACGATAGCTAAAACAAGCTGGGCTTCCGGGTCTTGAAACACACTGCCGATGGAACAGGCCAGAGCGGCACAACTGTGCTCAGCTGTATTCTTTCCGTCGCAGATCACCGTCCCGGCAAAATCACCCGGCTGGAAGTGAGGGATCACCCCGTTTAAACACATCGTGAAGGTGGACTTGCCGGCTCCCGTGGGGCCGACTACGCCCACGAATTCTCCTGGGGAGATATTCAGGTTTATATTCTTAAGCGCCGGGGCAGTAGCATTGCTGTAGCTAAAGGTAAGATTCCTGACCTGAATCATATGATTACTCCTTTTTAGCCACGGCGGTTTTAAGGGGATAATAGATTAGTTGGGCGATAACTGTGTTAGCCAGCGCTGTTGTCAACACAACGAGAAGCAGGGCAGTAAATGCTTTACCGCCAGCCGCGCCCCTAAATAGGAGAATAGATTTCATGGTGGTGATATAGGTCAGTCCGCTGGCCAGTGTCCCAAGCAAAGTCACGACGGCTGGCTTAAAGGAATAGTTTTTGAATGACAATTTAAAAGGGGCTTTGACCAGGGCCAAGGCCACCAACGCGCCAATAGGTTCGCTGATAAAATTGATGTAGGGAATGGCGGATTTACTGGTTAGCTGACAGATTGCCGCCGCAATTAAGCTGATCCCCAGGACTTCGGATACTCTTGGCTTTAAAAGACAAATGGCCAGACAGTACATGACGATGACGAAGTTGGGGGTAATTCCCGCCACGGAAGGGGTAAAAAGTCTTAATACGGCCCCTGCGGCCAGAAGCATCCCCACCAAAACGAGATCCGCGGTTTTCAAGCCGTCTCTTCGCGCCATACCTTTTTTTGTTACTGTCTGCATAAAAAATCAACCTCCTTCGGATTATTGTGGTGAGCCGAGAAGGTTGAGATGAAAAATGAAATAGCCAGGAAAAGTCCTGACTATAAACTAGCTTGTTCATTTATAGTAGGCCTCTTCTCATCTCATCTCAACTATTCTCTTCTCAGCTCAGCTCATAACACTAATTACTTTCATTTTACAAAGAACTGAAATTGTCCGTCAATACCTCTTGGTGAAATTTTTAGAACGAATAATTCCCCCAGGGTATTCGAACCCCTCTTTTTTTGCTTGGCTTGCAAAAACCCGCCAACTTTATACCATCCTGTTATATCTCTTTGCACATTCGGGCCCAGTGATCCCGTAGAAAATCTACTGCACCGCTAAAAAGGCTTCTACGTCGTCTATCTCAGCTATTACCCCGATGTTGATTGTTTTACCCTGCTGGTTTACTCCACGGATATGACGCCGCACTATCGAAATTGATCCAAGGCCGATAATCAAAGCGCCTATTATTTTATTAATGGTTGACATACCATCAAATGGTTTGTTATGATGACATTGTTAACCTATAATCTATAAATGGTTAACAATACATCTAGGAGGTGGTTTTTTGCGTTTAAAACACAGAGACATGGTTTTGGCCGCTATGTTTGCCGCCTTAACCGCTGTTGGGGCTTTTGTCAAGATCCCCATCCCTTACGTACCGTTTACGTTACAGTTTTTCTTTGTTCTGCTGGCCGGTGCTCTGCTGGGTAGTCGACTAGGCTTACTCAGCCAATTAGTTTACTTGACAGTAGGTTTAATTGGGATACCAGTTTTTACTATGGGTGGAGGGCCATCATACATCCTTCAACCTACTTTCGGTTATCTTATTGGGTTTGCAGTTACCGCCTATGTTGTCGGCCGTTTAACTGAAACACAGACGGAAATTAAGTTTTATCGCTGCTTATTAGCTAACCTTGCTGGTTTGGCAGTAACATATACATTCGGGGTAATTTACCTGTTTCTCATTGTCAACTGGGTATTACATAAAACCTTACCCTTCAGTCAGGCTGTTTGGTTTGGGGCTGTGATTTGTTCACCCGGCGATATTATTCTGTCAATCATCGGAGCTGCTGTCAGTGTCAAGCTCGGTAGAGCATTACCTAATCTCAGGAAAAGGGAGATGATCGTCAATTGACTAAAGGCTACTTCATTACCGGTACCGACACCGGCGTAGGCAAAACGGTTGTTACCGCCGGACTAATGGCTGGATGGCGACAGCGTGGAATTGAAGCGATCGCCATGAAACCCGTAGCCACTGGAGGAGTCTTGGTAGACGGTCAATTAATTGCCGAGGACGCCCAGTTCTATCTAAAAACAGGTAATCTAGACCTGCCGCAAAGCGACATCAATTGTTACTGTTTTCAACCCGCCGTTTCGCCACATCTAGCTGCGGCTCTAACCGGCCAACAGATCCAGTTATCGGTGATCCGGCAAGCCTTCACTCGGCTGACTAAGCAATACCAGCTCGTCCTGGTTGAAGGAGCCGGTGGATTGTGCGTCCCCTTGACTGGGCCGGAGTTTACCATGGCCGATTTGGCAAAGGACCTGGGACTGCCACTAATTATTGTCGCCCGACCGGGTTTAGGCACCATTAACCATACCGTCCTTACCGTAAAATGGGCCCAACACCTTGGTCTAACTGTTAAAGGGATCATCATCAACGGCTGTAACCCGACCGGTCTTGACCTGATGGAACAAAATAACGTGGCCATGATCACGCAAATGACCGGTGCCCCCATTCTTGGATTACTCCCTCAGGTTGATGGTCTAAGCGTGGAAAAAAACAATCCGGTGAACCTTGTGGAAATAATAAACGCCCACCTAAACTGGCATGAATTACTTGAGCCGTAAGAAGAATCAAGGAGGATATGAAGCAGATGACTACATATTCAATTGAGCACTTGGCTGAATGGGACAAGGAGTTTGTCTGGCATCCCTTTACCCAGATGCAAGAGTATCGACAGGAAGAACCACTCATTATTGAGCGAGGAGAAGGTAGTTATCTCATTGATGTTATGGGAAGACGCTACCTGGACGGAATTTCTTCACTATGGGTAACCGTCCATGGACACAACCATCCCGTCCTTAATTCAGCCCTCAAAAAACAGATTGACCAGATCGCCCATTCTACCCTGCTTGGCCTGGCCAATGTCCCGTCCATTTTGCTGGCTAAAAAATTAGTAGAAATTAGCCCTCCAGGGCTGAATAAAGTTTTCTATTCCGATGCCGGCGCTACCGCAGTTGAAATCGCCCTGAAGATCGCCTACCAGTACTGGCAATTGAAAGACAATGGTCGATACAAGTCAAAAACCAAGTTCATCTCGCTCGGAGAAGCTTACCACGGGGATACGATTGGCTCAGTCAGCGTTGGTGGCATTGAATTATTTCACTCCATTTTCAAACCTCTCCTATTCAATGTCTACCATATTCCCACTCCTTATTGCTACCGTTGTCCGCTTAGTCAGGCGACTGACGGTTGTCAGCAGGAATGCCTGGCAGTGGCAGAACAAGTGATCAGCGAACACGCCCATGAAGTCGCCGCCTTAATTATCGAACCCCTGGTTCAGGGAGCTGCAGGGATGATCGTCCAACCGCCGGGATTCCTCCGCCGTCTTAGGGAAATCTGCACCCGGTATAATGTATTGCTGATCTGTGACGAGGTGGCTGTCGGCTTTGGTCGGACTGGCACCATGTTCGCTTCTGAACAAGAAGGAGTATCCCCTGATTTGATGTGTGTGGCCAAAGGTCTTACTGGCGGCTACCTGCCGCTGGCGGCCACCTTGACGACCGACGAGGTTTATTCGGCCTTTCTGGGGAAACACAGCGAAAACAAGACCTTCTTTCATGGCCATACCTATACGGGCAACCCGCTGGGATGCGCCGTGGCCTTAGCCAGCCTCAGACTATTCGAAGAAAACAATCTGCTTGCGTCAGTTCAGGAAAAAGCCGCTTTTCTGGCTCAAGAATTGAAGCGATTTAACGAATTACCTCACGTGGGAGAAATCCGCCAAAAGGGAATGATGATTGGGATCGAACTGGTTCAAGACAAGGCAACAAAAACACCTTATCCGCCTGAAATAAATATCGGTCACCAGGTTATTCTGGAAGCCCGCCGACGTGGTCTCGTCATCCGGCCCCTGGGGAATGTCATTGTCCTCATGCCCATTCTGGCCATGAGCCTTGATGAACTCAAGCAAGTTGTCGACATCACCTATGACTCGATTCGGGTCGTTACGGAGGTGAGCCGCAAATGTTAAGAGAGCTGGTAACCAGGATTAAAGCTGGAGGAGAAATTACTTATGAGGAGGCTAAAGAGTGTTCATCCCTTGAAGGGACAAAGTTATTCGAATTGCTCTATTGGGCTGGTGATTTGACACGTTACTATCATGGCCAGAAGGTTGACCTGTGTGCTATTATCAACGCTAAATCAGGACGTTGTTCGGAAGATTGCCAATACTGTGCCCAATCCGCCCATTATCAAACAAGTGCCGAGAGTTATCCCCTACTCTCGGCTGAACAAGTTTTAGTACACGCTAAAGAAATGGAAGCTGCTGGCGTGAAACGGTATGCGTTGGTCACCAGCGGACGTGGGTTAGGTGATCGAGACTTCGCTCAAACCCTGGAAATTTATGACCTACTGCGCCGTCATACTAACCTGAGCCTGTGTGCCTCTTTTGGTATCATCAGCCTTGATAAACTCAGACAGCTAAAAGAAGTCGGCGTAACCAGATATCACCACAACCTTGAAACCAACCAGAGTTACTTTGGAAAAATCTGCACCACTCACACCTACGATGAACGCATCGCGACCATCAAAAATGCCCAGCAGGTTGGGCTTCAGGTCTGCAGTGGGGGGATCATCTCCCTCGGCGAAACTTGGGATGACCGACTTGAGCTGGCCTTTACCTTAAAGGCACTTCAGGTCGACTCCGTGCCTATTAACATCTTGCACCCCATCAAAGGCACGCCTTTAGAAAGTCAACCTGTAATGTCGCCTTTGGACATTCTCAAAACCATCGCCATCTTTCGTTTGATCATGCCCCAGACCAGTTTACGAATTTGTGGTGGACGGGAAAACGCGCTCAGGGACTTACAGGCTCTGGTTTTAACGGCTGGTATTGATGCCGTTCTGGTTGGGAACTATTTGACCACAAAAGGTAGAACTATAGCCATAGACATTCAAATGATTTACGATTTAGGGTTAAACGTATGATAGAATAAGTACCCGATTATATACGTTAGTTAAGTCCTTATAATTGGGTAAAAACGAAAGATGCCAAAACAAAGCCGCCGGTTAAAACGATGTTAGCCAAACAACCCAAACCAAGGAGGTCTTGCAATGGCTCAATACCATGCTACCATCGAATTATTAGCTTGCGCTCAGCTTGAGCAACAGCCAGGCCTCCGGGATATCAGCGCTATGCTTAATAAAATTAAGGACAGCAAAGGCAAGCTGGTAGTAATCATTACCAATATGCTTGATTTGCTGGCAAGCGAAATCTCCTGCATTTATCGCCACCGCTGGCAGATAGAACTGTTTTTCAAGTGGATAAAACAGCACCTTAAGATCAAACACTTCTATGGCTTAAGCCTGGCGGCGGTAGAAAATCAGATATTCATAGCCTTAATCACCTACTGTCTGGCTTTATTGCTCCCGTCGCGAACTGGTAGTCGGGGGCCGCTGCTACATGTAACCCAGTTGCTGAAAAACTGTATTTGTCTGCCGTTTATCGCATTTATAAAACTGCTCAAGCGCGAGGCAGCAAGGTTTTCAAAAGGGCGGCGGAAGCTCAAAGACGAAATGATAATATACCGATTCACCGTAAAGCAGGTGATGTCTGGGGATTTAGACTCTTTTAAGGTCAAATTATTTTATGCAACACTACTGAAAAAATATATAATAAAAATAAAAGAGGCCGGGATCACCATACAGGATCACTCCCAGTCCGTTCAAAATTTTTCCTTTAAGTTTTTAACCTCAAATTTAACCTATTTACCTCCAAGCATGGAGATAAACATGCCAGCAGCGACAGCTGTCCCAATAACCCCAGCCACTTATGGTCTTTGTCCTTGATCTGTACAGCGGGTCAGTGACATAATTGCTGGTCAACGCTTGTTTTTCACTCCTCTGCGGCCAAGAGTGAAGTAAGGAATTTACGGAGCATTTTGACCGACTGCGGTTTTAATTTAGCCAGGACCGGCAGAAGTTCTTGGATATCGGGACGCAGGCTGTCCATGTATGGCAGGACAGGGTGGTTGAGTGATAGCAGTTCGTTCAGTTCTTCTTCGTTTAAAAACAAAAAGGCTACGTTAACCTTATAGACATCAGCTAAAAGGCGCAGGGTGCGATGGGAGGGTTCTCTTGTCCCACGTTCATAACTGGAAATAGTAGTGACATGGAGACCAGTGATTTCTTCCACGTTTGATAAGGTCAGGTTGCATCGCTGACGGTAATATTTGAGTCGGTTACCCAAGGATGTATTCATTTTAGACTTCCTCAATAAATTAAAACTATAGAGCAGAAACAAGCGATATTTATGATTCATGCATAAAGAAAAGAGCAACGATTCACTTGTGTCGGAATTAACCGCAAACCTGATTTAGTAAACAACCGCGACGAGGACATCTAAGATTTTGGGTAAATGGTTATAACTACTAATAAGGAGATAACCATTTATGCAAAACAAAACAAGCTTTATTAACCGAAAAATGCAAGACAGTCGAAGATTTTATAACATGCTCAAAGACCGTCGAACCACAAATAACCAAAAAGTACGAAAAATGCCAGTGATTTTAGATAAATAATCAATTAAATCTCAGATTTCCTTCTTTATCCAACCACAATCGAACATCTTTTTGCTCCTTATCAAAGAGGTAAGCTCGCCCGCCTACAATTACCAAAGCGTTCTCAAAAGCGTATCCCACGGTAACTACAGCTTCCGGTCCAGTCACCACCCTGGTGGTAGTCCCAACTCTGGCCCCCAGTTCTCCCACATACACATTCCCGCCAGCCTGTATCTCGCCACCACGAAATACCCCGGATACAGTCACTTTTTTACCAGCCTGAATCCGGGAAATATAACAACCGCTGCCCACCACCCGGACATTGCCGGTAGCTATAACGGTGGAATTAAGGACACTTGACACAACCACATCGCTTTCCGTAAATGGCAGGGACGCAAGGATCTTTTCCCATTCCTCTGCTCGCCGGGCCAATGTTTCTATCTCTTGGAGATCACGCACGGCCAAAGGAGAACGAATCAGCACCCTTTCGGCTTCCCGGATAAATTCTTCTACGCCTTTATCGGTTAATCCCGAGGGCATGGTTTCAACCTGCTTCTTGAAGGTATTAACGGTAGCAGGAAGATGGCGATACTTTCCCTCCAGCAGCAGCTTTACCAGAGGACCAATACCGCTTTTAAGATCGCCCTGCTTGAACGCTGGGTGACCCAGTAACTGCCGGATAGCCATGGCCATCTTTTGTAAACCAACTGCCAAAGCATGAACCTGCAGCTGCATTCCTTGTAGGAAAGCGGCAGTTCCTCCTGCGGCCACTACCGATGCCAGGACATTTCCCCTGATCAAGACGGACCCAGTGGCTTGCACCCTGGCCCCTGAGACCAGCCCTCCCACCGTAACATTACCGTCCGCTTCCACTAACATTCCTTCTTCCACATTACCGGTAATTACCACATCGCCTTTAAAGGTAATGTTACCTGAAGCAAGATCCACATCACCTGTATGCACCAGTTCAGGTAATACACTAATCCTCACTAGGTCGCGCCAGCGAGAGGCCGCAGGACGTCCAGCCCGGGTCGCGACGGTTCTTCCACCATCCCTGGTAAGCACCGCTCCTTCACCCGCAGAAAGGACAACGTCGCGTGGAGGCGGAGGCACAATTAATTCACCCTTAACACTGGTGCCGGGTCGCCCCGGTTCAGGTGGGTGTTTGACCGCCAGGAGGTCTCCCGCCTCCACCGAAGTAAAAACAAAGCGTTCCCGGAAATCCACCGCTTCGTCTTCCTCCGCCAGTACCGGCACCCTGGAATTAGAAGAAAAAAGCAGTTCTACCCGGCCGTCTTTTCCTGGTTCTGCAGGGTTTCTCCGGGCGATAACTACCTCCTCTTCAGTGCAGGATGTAACACCGTGAGAGCATGCTTCCCAGTCTATGCCATATTTAATCCCCAGTTGGGATAACTTCTGTAAGAGTTCGTCCCATGTGAGTGGGGGAAGACGTTCTTCCCGCTCTACTACCGCCAGTTGTAATTTCCTAGAAGCAGGGCGATCCGCCAACTCCCGGTGAATTACTACCGTAGGGCGCGTTCGCAATATCGCCTGTAGACCATCGGAAGAAACAGTTACAGACCATTCCCCTTCCCTTCGTTCATTTACCGTCTCCAGTTGCACCACATCATGCATAAATACGGGTGTGGGTTGAGTACACTCCTGGCCGTTCACAATCAATCTTACCCCTGAGCAAGGTACCACCACCGGGTAAGGCCCTTCCGGTCGGTGCCAGACAACAAGGCGTCCCCCTTTCACAAAAGCATATGAATCCACTGTTTCTTTGTCTGGGGAAACATTTTCCGCCCCACTCGCTGTTACTGCAGGAAAACCACGGGTAATCTCCTCTTTCAATAGGAACTCACCTCCTGCTAAGTGTTGGGATTTGTCTCTAGGATTACCAGTGCATGGAAAAACCCAATCACTTCCAGGTCCTCTCGAATAAGATCAGGAATGTGAACAATTCTCAGGGCGCGCCCCTGCCTGTACAAGTGTCTGGCCTCCCCGTTACCTTCATGACAACCAATGTCACATCATCCTTTTGAGGAAAACCGCGTGTAAATGTCTTCAGATCAGATAAAATATTTTGTTTTATCCTGTCTGCATCATCACCATACTGGTGACAAATTAGTTCCTTCAATCGTTCCTGCCCGTACCTCTGCTCGCCGGTGCCAGTTGCTTCCACAAGTCCATCAGTATACAACACTACTGCATCTCCAACGGTAAGAAAAGTTTCCTCTACCCCTGACCCAAGATAATCATCCAACAGGCCTAAGGCTACTCCCCAGCATTGGGCCACTTTCACCCTACCGTTGGTTAGAAGGAGGGGAGGGTGGTGCCCTGCATTGACACAGGTGAAGCGTCCAGCTATACCGTCGTAAGAAAGTAGGCATAAGGTGGCAAAAGCTCCAGATTTTCGAAGTTCATACCCGCCCACCTTGTTTAACCGGCGTACCACCTCCAGAGGATGCGGATGAATTCTAACACATTCCCGGAGCATATGGCTGATTGTTTTCATCAGCCGGGCTGCCTGGAATCCTTTTCCCATTACATCGCCAATGGCAACAAACACGGTTCTCTCGTCGCCGGCGATAAACTCAAAAAAATCCCCCCCTACTTGTCCGACAGGCAGACTACAACCACTAACTTCTAACCCGTAAGCCCTTAGTATTTTCCCATTCCCTGTGATCACTTCTCTCATCCTGCTCCTACCTCTCTTCTCCGGCTGGAGGGGTATTTTATGCCAGGAGTCTGTCCAGCCCTACCAACCGCATCACCTCCGCCACATCAGGTTGCGGCCGCAAAATCAGCATCTGGCCTCCTTTTTGTCGCCAGTCGTTGTTAATGTCCAGCAAACTTTTCAAACCGGTGGAATCAACAAAAGAAACGCCTGACAGGTCAACCTCCAGCGTGTGTTCTCCCACTTTCCCCACAACCTCTTGCAATTGCGCTATCGTTTCCATGTCCAATTCACCGTTTAGCACAACCCGGCACACTCCCCGGGCAACATAAACATCCACTTTCAGCAATAACATCACCTTCCTTCATTAGTCTGTTTTTACCGTTCTGCAGTCCTAATGCCAAAGTCCAGGACCAGGGTAGTACCTGACGGCCCTGTATTAAGGTAAAGGTAATCCGCATAGTAGAGCATCAGGGTAAATCCACACCCCATGGAATTCTTGGTTGAATAATGTTGCATCAGCGTCGCCTGGGCCAATTCGCTGGTTTTGATTCCCGGACCCCGATCCTGCACAATAATCCGGACTGCATCCCCTGACTGTCTGACTTGCCAGCAACCGCCCCCCGCATGCTTAAGAGTGTTGGTCAGTGCCTCTGACAAGCACAAGGCAATCGCATGCCAACTGCGGTTGTCGAGAACAGGCAAAGCATCTCGTATTGCCTGGCGCGCTTCCGGCAGGTCATGGGTCTGCCAAACCTCACCCTTGGCCAGTTCTGTTCCTTCTGAGACCACTTTCTCTATCTCTTCACCATTCACCAGGTATAACCGACCCCCGGTTACCGCCGCTATGGCCTCCCGGTAAGCCTGCATCTCCAACTGGTGCATCCTTCTCTCCTTTTCAATCACCTCGGTAACATCAAAGGCCAGTAATCCACCGCTCCTGTGGTCGAACGGCACACCGTGAAGATCAAATATATTTTTACCGTCAGCACTAATGATCACCTCGCGCTGATGTGTGCCTTGACGGGTAACCTGTCGCATCAGTTTTTCCGCTTCTTCCATGGGAAGTTCCAAGTCGACCTGGCCTGACAGGAAGCGGAAGCGCCCTCCTTCATATTTCATCACCTTCCCCACCCTGAGCGCGTTAATTAGTTCGGATTTCTCTATTTCGGCCAGCAGTTTCTCCCTGACTAAGTCCTGAAGGTGCTCTGGCAAGTGTCTAGTAATCTCCTGGACCAGCTCACCAGCGTTTCCAGCCAGCAACTGGTATTCGTCGTTGTTAAGCCGGCTCGCAGTTTCCTGCTTCCGGTGGACACATAATATATCAAACAAGCGGACGTTATTTTTCCCCCTGAATGGTACTCCGGCTACCTCGACCCACAAACTTTCCTGCAGCCTGATTACATACCGGCCCGGCACTGGGGCTTCCGTTTCCAATCCAAATTCTGTGGTGTTTAACACCAGAATATGTGCCGGATACTGCTTGCCATGCTCATCCTCCAGTATTACTCGGACAGGCGGTGAAGGCACCCGGCGAAGGGGCCCCTGCTGAACAAAGTACCTGCACTCTACACATGGACGTTCTGGTTCTTTCTTTGCGCATACAAGACATCGTCGCATTTCTACCCTCCTTCTGGCTGTCAGCCCCTCATCCTTTTAATTGCCGCAACATTACCAGCAAATGGTCCAGCCATTGGCTCTGGGCGTATACCAATAGATAAGATAAAGTGACATATGAATCCGCCAATTGAGCAAGCCATTGTTTTTCCTCGTCTATCTGTCTTTTCAGCCTGGCCGGATCGCGATAGGTGGCGATTTGCCAAAAGGACTCTTTGGCGAGAGCCGCTACCAGTTGCGGGTCAAACTGGGAACCAGCACCCTGATAGACTTCTTCCAGCGCTTCATCCATTTTTAAAGGCAAACGGTAAGGACGTAAGGAAATCATGGCATTCAGGGCATCGGCCAGGGCAATGACACGGGCGCGCCAAGGAATCTGTTGTTCTCTCAGCCCCTCGTACCCTTTTCCATCCCACCTCTCGTGGTGGTAGCGAACTATTTCCACCAGGGAGCTGTCCCCTCCCCTCTCTGCAATCAAGGAAGCACCCCGCCCAGTGTGTTCCTTTAATTCCGCCCATTCCTCTTCCGTGAGCAGTCCCGGCTTGTCGATAATTTCCCGTTTAATAAACATTTTTCCCACATCATGGAGGAAAGCTCCTGTTATCAAAATTTCCTGTTCCACTTCGTTAAGGCGGAGATAATTGCATATTCTTAAGGTCAGATTGGCAACACCAGCACTGTGGGAGTATAGTTTTGGCCATGCCTCTTTCATTAGCCTTAATAAATCACTTAGGTCGGTTAGCTCCACTGATACATACCGCCCCTCTTTTAACTTTTTCTTTTTTCTCCATTAGAATTTAAGCTCTCTGGAATAAATTAGCGGGATTATATGTCTAAACAAGCGGGTGGACAAAATTTGATTATGATGTACTCCGTCAGCAACTGGGGAAAAAAGGAAGGAAAACCTTGCGTAGGCAATTCGGAAGGTTAGACACACCATAAAGGTTTTTTTGCAAGACAAAACCCATCTCGTGTAAATAAGGGAAATAAAATGCTGCCAGATATTGGAATCATTTACATATAATGCCCCCCCAGAACATATGTTCTATTGGCGTATTCCTGCAATTTCATCTCTTACTCATTCCTTCCTATCTCAACATTTATAAAGACGTGATTAGCCATCATAAGCATATCCGCAAAAAGGAGATAATTTGGTTTTTTTCAATATTATGATATTTTCCTCTTTTTATCGAGCATTTTTGTGTTATTAGTTCACGGATTCATGTATTTAACAAATTATTCTACAAAAATTTGTTTTGTCCTTCTTTAGGCAAATTTCTTCATACAGCAAACTGTCAGTACGCATTATAACAGTAAAACAAACATAAAACAGGTTGCCTATCGTCCTTGGCTCTTACCTCGATTCTAACAACCGCGTCAATAACGCCTTTGACGTTTCAATCTGGGAAACCTTATAACGCGCTTGACCTGGGTCCGTATTCAAGCAATTGTAGGAAATTCTATTATGATAGGTCCAAATAGAAGCAGTTTTTCCCTTGTCTCTTCGCCTGATATAAGGACCGATCTGCCCTTCCAAGCAAAGAATCAACAGAATCACTGTTTTTCGCTGAGGTTATACCCAAGCTTGCAGTAACTTGGCGGTGTGGGAAAGGGTAAAGTTCTATAGATCTCCGTATTCTTTCCGCCACCGCTATAGCACCTTCTCCTTTTGTCCCTGGAAGAATAATTACAAACTCCTCACCTCCGTAGCGGCTCGCAATATCCACAGTCCTGATGGAGTTTTTTATTATCTCCGCCGTTTTCTGCAATACTATGTCGCCGGCCATGTGGCCAAAAGTATCATTGTAAGTCTTGAAGTCATCAATATCCATAAAAATAACCGACAAAGGGATACCATACCTGACTGTCTTCTCAAGTTCAGCAACCAGTATGTTCCGAAGAGAACGCTTATTAAAGAAACCTGTCATGAAATCAGTTTCAGCTTCTCTTTCCAGGCGGAGTATAAGCTTCGCGTTAGCCAGGGCTACCGCGGCGAAGTTTACATATATCTGCAGGTTCCTGCTACCGTTGTCATCCATGAAAACAGGGAGCACTATACCTAGTAGCCCGACAGCACCCAAAGCAGTCCAGAGGGGGTAAATCATGATTTCCTTTCCGGGAGCAATCTCTAAACTGGTGAAACCTGGTAGAGTCATTAATTTCTCAATACTCAGAGATGAGGGCTCAACTTTTGAAAAAACCTGCTCAATCAACGGCTGAACCATTGGCCATTCTTTCCCAATCAAAAGGTGGCCGTATTCACCTTTAGCTTGTGCTATCCTGATTTTATCATTCTCGCGAAGGCCGACAAAACATAGATCGACCTTGTAAATTATGATCAACGAATTTGTTATGAGGTCTAGAACCTTGTCCAGTTCAACGGTGGAAGCTAACAGGCGGCTGATTTCGTAAATGCTGTTCAGTTCAAGCCTCCGTAATCCTAACAGATTGTTTTCCAGGATAGCCTTAAGAACCTCATTGATCGTCTGGTAAATACTGTGTGCTTTGGTGATAAATGTATTTTCTTCCTCGCTTCCCACTTGGGTTCTGATCCTGGTAGGAGTAATAACAAGGAACCCCATATTTTGGGCATAGGTGCCCAACCGGTACATATAAAGTCTAACCCCGTAAGGACAGGTAAACATACCTTTATCTTCTAATGAACCAAGAACGGACTTGTAAAAACAGATGCACTTTTCGTTACAGATCTTTCCTTCTTTGTTTAACTCCTGGCATAATTCAACGGGCCGACTGAATCGGGAAAAAGAGCCACCTTTTGCATCAAAGATGTAAATATTTGCATCCATGACCTTGGCCAGCGTATCCTGAAAATCCTGCCAGTATTTTACCGATATACTGAGCAACAGGTTTGTTGGCATTTAGTAGCACCTCATCTCAGCATATTTTCTATTTCTAATTTGCCAAGAATATTTATTCCATTCGGGGTAATCTCATACTCCTTAAGGTTCTTGTTGTGGTTGGTTCCACGGGTTTTAAGGACTCCAACAACTTTTTTAACGCTTGAATTATCTTCCACGTAACGCAGAATGATTATATTATCAGCCATTAAAGATATTTGAGCTTTACTTACTACTACCGGTGAAAAAAGGTCTTCGTTTAGTACCGTGAATATGGTAGTGATATGCCGCCTTTTGAGCTGCTGTCCTATCGCCCAGAGATAATCTTTATACTTTTGTATATCAGAAACGCTACTTTCAAAAGAAGATATGCTGTCGATGACAAACCTTTCCACCTTATTTTCCTGAACCATATCCAGTATTTCAAAAGCGTGCTTATCTACGTCCAGTTCTATAGGAGAAATAAACTTGATATCGAGTCGACCATCTTCTAGATATCTATCCAGCTCCCATCCCAAATGACGAGCGTTATCCTGAAGTTGAGCAACAGGCTCTTCAAAAGATATAAATAGTCCCTTTTCGCCTTTTTCAGCCCCCTCAAGTAAGAATTTAAGAGCAAACGCAGTTTTTCCCGTGCCTGTACCACCAGAAATGAGTGTAATAGTCCCTTCTGTTAAACCACCACTCAGCATTTCATCCAAGCCTGTGATTCCGAATCCTCTTTTCCCCGTCCTGACCTCATACTGGAGTTCTTTACCCTCCAGTTTTATCCTCGGGTAGATTTCTATTCCCGCAGGACTAATTTGAAACAGGTGTTCCCCCTGTTCAAAATTAGTCCCTCTCATCTTCAGAATACGCAAATACCTTTTTTGGAACCGTTTTTCTTCATGCCCGTAAAGGTGAAAAATTCCATCAGCAATGGCAAATTCACTTAAGAGTGTCAGTTCTTTTTCTTCATACTCGCCTACGAGAAATACAGTAACCTCCCATATCGATAAAGCAGCAGCCAGATCAAAAACAAAAGCCTTAAAAGTTTTCTCGTCCGGAAAGATGTCTCTTATAGCCTTGAAACTATCGATTACAACTATATTCGGTTGATGTCTTTTAATCATTTCAGTCAGGTATCCCAGAACCTTATCCGTGCCTTGTTCGCGCAGAACAGCTCCCAGATCACCGTAAATAAACTTGTCCCCCAGGAAATCGTCCGAAAAAAACTCAAACTTCTGCAAATGCCTTACCATCTTGAATTGTGATTCAGATATAGTGGTCAGGTATAAACTTTTGAGGCCGTTCCTCGCGTTGTTAAATATAATGTTTTGTACAAATATCGTTTTTCCACTACCTGGAGAACCAGAAACGATGTTCAGTGAATATAAAGGTATGCCACCGGCAAGAATACCATCAAGATTCTTTATGCCTGTTGTCAATTTATCCAACTCTTATTCCTCCCTTAAGCGCTTAAGTGAAATATCTCCGAAATCTTCGTCTAGTTTCTTTGCTATTTTTTCTGTTTTTTCATGACCAATGAGCCTGGCTAGAATTTCTACATACCTGGTAATAAACTTCATAAACATATCATCGACCGGCAAGTCTGGGTTTTTCTTTAAACTGGCCGCTATCTCTACGCACGATATCTTACCCTCATCGTAGTGCAGCAGTTCTATTTCCCTATACTCCGTAGAAAGTTCCCACACAATCCTTTCCACTAAAAGTTTCACAGAAAACGCCCCTAGGTACTTCTCTGACGCAGCCCAAATTTCTCTCAGTAAATTTTCATAACGTTCGATCTTTTTCTCGACGAGAACATTCAAAATTATCCCTCCCAACCTCTTTTTTATAGCCTTGTAAATCCCCATAAATATTGATTATAAGCCTGTTTCAAAAAAAATAGAGCAACTTGTGCTGCGGTGACGTCCTCCCCTCGATGAATTGAGGGGCATCCTCAAGTGGATACGCACAGAGTTCTATCCCTGTGCTTCGGTTCAGCGACACCGTGCCACCCCAGGAGGTTTGTCCCTTCCAGCGGAAGCCGGGAGCCTGATGCTGGGTGATGCCCCTTTTCTTGAGGGCAAAGAAAGACTTGTACGCCTCCCGCACTTCGTCCCTCGGGTGAGCTATTCATAGTCGTGTTCCTCGCACAGGGAAGTGATTGCTTCTTTCAGCCATAAGCTACTCTTCCTCAAAAAGAAGATTTTTCTCCGCAAGGGATAAAAATACTTCTATTACCCGGGAGTCAAAGTGCTTTCCGCTTTGCTCGTGGAGCTCTGCAAGCACTTTTTCCTTCGGCCACGCTTTCCGGTAAGGACGATCATTTGTTAAAGCATCAAAAACATCCACCACAGCAAAAATCCGGGCCGCCAGGGGAATCTCCTCGCCCTTTAAGCCTCGTGGATAACCTGTTCCGTCCCATTTCTCATGATGGCAGTAAGGAATATCCAAAGCCGGGCGCAGATACTCAATGCGCGAAAGCATCTGGTAAGCGTACATTGGGTGTTTTTGCATAATCTCCCATTCTTCATCAGTAAGCTTTCCAGCCTTAAGGAGGATAGAATCTGGGATACCCATTTTACCGATATCATGGAGCAGTGCCCCGCGCCTAATATGGAGTAGCTCTTCATCCTTTATCCCCATTTCCCTGGCAATGCGCAGAGTCAACTGTGTCACCCGTCGGCTGTGCCCCTCAGTTTCTTTGTCCTTAAGATCAAGAGCGTAGGAAAGCGCTTCGATAGTAGCATCGTAGGCTTGGATAATTTCAGTGTTTGAGCGCTCCAGTTTGTGAAAAAGTTCAGCATTATCAATCGCAATCGCTGTCTGGCCAGCTAAGGTTTCCAGAAACTCCAGCCATTCACTATTGTCTTCAATCGGTAAACGGGAAAAGATTTCCAAGACTCCAAGCACACGGCCCTTGGCAATGAGGGGTACCGCATAATAAGCAGTAAAGTTTTCTACAGCGAAAAGACCTTTTCGGGTGAACTCGCTAATTTCAGAAAGACTGGAAACATAGATAGTACGCTGTTCCAGCACAGCACGCCCCGCAAGACCCTCGCCTAACCGCAGGTTGGTTTTCTCAATTGTGCGGGTGCGAAAGCCGCGCCCAGCAGCATATTCTAAAGTCTGAGAGTAAGGATTGAATTTAAGAATAGAAGCAGCATCAATATCTAACTGACGGGTGATCTCATCCAAAGCCACACTGAAAGTGACACGCGGATCTAAGCTTCCGGTGATAGCCATATCAATATTGCGCAGAGCCTGGATGCGCTGTAGACGGCGCTGAGCCTCTTCAAAAAGGCGAGCGTTCTCTAAAGCCGATGCAGCTTGGTGAGCAAAGGCCTGAAACATCTCCAGGCGCTTCGGATTGAAAAAGCCAGACTGGTCACTGTACAGATTGAGCGCACCAAAGGTGTGCCCCCGGCTTACCAACGGAAAAGCAGCAGAAGTGCAAAATCGTGCTTTTTGTAAAGCAGTCTCACGCCAAGATGCAAAGCGGAGGTCAGTGGCAATGTCCTCAGTAACCTGAAGTATGCCACGGCGAATAGCTCTTCCTGTGGGTCCCTGCCCTTGTGGGGTATCGTCCCAGCGCACAGTGATATCACGGGGGTAGGGGTGCTCCGCGGGATACTGAACTAGAATTTTCACCTGGCCATTGGGTTCTGCGCGACCCAGCCAGGCTAAAGAAGCGCCAAAGTCCTCCACGCAGGTGCGAGTGATTTCATAAGCTACTACCTTTAAGTCCAGACTTTCAGAAAGCCTCCGTGCTCCGGTATACAAAGCATTAAGGATTTGCAACTGCTCCTGGATTTGAATCTCGGTCTCCTTGCGCTGGGTGATGTCGTGAGCTATACCCAAAAGCAAATCGCTTTCCAGTTTTGAGATGCTTGCATCTGTAATCACCAGAGTCCCGTCTTTGCGTCGCAGCTTTCGCTCCACGGATAGAGGCTCCCCTTTTAGCACCTGGCCAATCTTCAAATCCAGGTTAGCCAAGTCCTCAGGCGTGATGAGGTCTCGGAGATCCTTGGTGAGCATCTCCTCCCGGCTGTATCCCAACATAGCACAGGCAGCCGGGTTGCAGTCCCGGATGCGACCTTCTGCATTCAAGATGAGAATAGCGTCGTTGGCCTTCTCAAACAGACTGCGATAGCGACTCTCACTCTCCTGAAGCTGCAATTGCTGGTTTCGCATTATATCAATAACTTTGCCCAGTCCAATGCCTATAACGAAATACGCCAATAAACCAAATATTAAACCCCGGGTGGTCGAATATTGAGGAGAGTAGAAGGAAACCAGCATCACACCGGTAGACCAAATGGCCGACACTGTGCCACCTCTTAATCCCCATCGCATGGCACAGGTGATAACCAAAAAAAAGGGCAAGTATTGCAGTAGCAACTGCAGGCAAGATATATGCCCACATGATTAAAGTCAATGCATAAAAACTCAAAAGAAGTGTTGCTTTGTTAGCTTGCCGTAGAAGTCCGTGCATATTCAATAAACGAAGCCTCCATCAAATTCCCATCTCTATTTCCCGCCGGGTAGTGCTCTAAGCCCTACGCCAATTTTCGCTTTTGGAATTTTGCTCTAAGGCATGCTCTTTTTTGGCCCCAGCGATCATATCTATGAATGCCTCCACCAGTGCCGGCTCAAACTGCGTACCGGCACACCGTCGAATCTCCTCCAGCGCTTCCTCTACTGTCTTGGCCCCACAGTATGGCCTGCCGGTCGTCATAGCATCAAACGCATCAGCAATCGACAGAATACGGCACTCGATTGGTATTTCTTCTCCCTTCAGGCCTAGAGGGTATCCGGTACCATCCCATTTTTCGTGATGCTTTAGGATTAGATCTGCAATTCCTGCCAGATCCGGGGACGACAAGGCAATTCGATATCCTTTCTCCGAGTGTTTGCGCATTACCTCCCATTCTCTTTCTGTAAGAGGCCCTTGCTTAAATAGAATTTGATCCGGTATCCCGACTTTACCCAGGTCGTGGACTTGAGCCAGAAGGGACAGGTTCACAAGCTGCTGCGCAGAAAGCCCGAGTTTTTCGCCTAATTTCTGGCACAACTTCTGTACACGCCTGGTATGACCTTCAGTGACGAAATCTCTTTCTGATAGCGCGCTTAACAACGCATCGACGATCTTGCTCCGCGCGCTGGCGCTGAAATAAAGTTTTTCCTGGTACATCAGGTCGTCTGCCTTCTTATAAGTCTCTTTTAAGGGTTGTCCTGCAGCATCGGCCGTCGCTATGCCGAATGATACGTTCAGCGGCAATTCCGGGTGCTCCTGGTTGTGTCTTTCGATAGACAAGCGGAGGCGCGCCAGGATACCAGCACCGGCTTTCTCATCGGTACGCGGCAGGATAGCAACAAACTCGTCACCTCCCACTCTGGCGAGGATATCCGAAGCACGGAAATCCTTCTTCAAGATCTGCGCACAAGCAGTCAAGAGCTGATCACCTTTGTCATGTCCCATACTATCGTTAATCAACTTCAGTCCATTTACGTCAGCTACTATGATCGTAATCGGGTACTCACGACTGGCATTCAGGCGTTCGAGTTCCTCTTCGTAATAAGCGCGGTTGTAAAGACCTGTCAGTTGGTCATGCAGACTTAGATATTTCAGTTTCTCCTCAAAATTCTTTTTCTCGGTAACATCTATCATGTTCCCCACAGTTACGTGCCTGCCTGCATGCCAGAGGGAAGCAGCCGTCTCCTGAACCCATCTTATATCACCCTGTTTGGTAATGATCCGAAACTCATACGGCTTAACGATCTCCCCTTTCAGCATTTTAACAGCGTTTTCCTTTACCATTTGCCTATCTTCTGGATAGACGAGACCCAATGATTCCCTTCCAATCAATTCTTCCTGGCGATAGCCTGAGAGCCTTTCAAATTCCGGGTTTACAAGCTGGAACTTTCCCCCGCTGACTATGTACATCGCTATAGGGGAATAGGTGAAAAGACTCTTCAGTAGCTCCACTTCACGTTTGCGTTCACTAATGTCACGCACAGTGGCCAGGATCACGTCCTTGCCTGCGACAGATATTTTTCTTAAAACAACCTCTGCATCAAACACCGAGCCATCGCCGGGGCGCCTGGCTTTCCACTCAAACACCAAACTCTCTCCAGAGATCGCTTTTTCCCATAATTGCTGCAGCTGATCCACCGGACTGTTGGGACTGGAATAATCCCTGATTATCGACAATTTTACAGCTTCTTCTTTCGAACTTACCCCATAGATTTGCAGCATTCTCTGGTTTACATCAATGATTGTTCCGTCCAGTTGATGTAGGAAGATGGCATCGTGGACGCTGTTAAAGACTGCCTGAAACGCCTCTTCGGCCTGGATGCGCTCGGTAATGTCCACACAGACTTCGACTATGCCTTCAATCGTTCCTGTCTCGCTCTTCACAGGATAGCCTATCACAAAAAACTGCCTGCCCCTCAGAAAGGCTACAGTACCCTCCTCGGGCATACCCGATTGCCACACCTTAGCCACTGGGCATTCTTCACACGGTACACCCCTCCGACTCATCGCCTCATAACAAGTTCGCCCAACCAACTCCTCAGGTGTCATGCCCGCGTATTCCGCAGCAGCTCTGTTAGCCCATAAAATCCGATGATCTGGGTCCTGAAAAACTAGGAGCTCCATTAGGCTGTTCAGGATGATCTTCTTTTCCCGCTCGGAATTTCTTATTTTTTCTTCCATTTGTTTCCGGGCAACTATGCTCTCAATACGGCATGCAAAAATGGTGAAAAGCCTCCTGTCACGTTCAGAAATCCTCCCAGAAGGTTCCATGTACAGCAGACCCTGCACACCGTTTTGCATTATATATATATAAAGCTCCCTTCCCCATTACTTTTGTTGCTCTTGATCTTTTCCAGAACCTCTTCGTCTTTGCGAAATCCCCACCGCCCCAGACATCTATGCCCCTCACCCTCGCGAAGTATTAAGGCCAGACGCCGTATACCAAAAAGCCTGGTCGCTTTTTCCACTATTTCTCGCATTAAATCATCATATTGCTCCGGAAAGGAGAAAGTAACGACATCATACAGCGTTAAGAGCTCAGAAATGTCCAGGTGCAATCTCTACCACCCCGCAGTAGCCACAATGGTCTTGTTGTAAAACAAAGGTATCCCTGAAATACTGCTAATCTCGCCAAAAGACAGTATGCCTATTACAGGAACATCTACTTTGATATTTCTGGCTACTGCTTCCATCTCGCGCGAAAAATCGTTCTTCATTAACAAATAGCGTGAAACACAGTCAAATATCATTAGAATCTTCGGGGCAACTGGAGTCTCCAATACCCTTCGCGATACCTCTTCAGCAGCAGCAACAAAATTGGCAGTATCTCCCTGCATTATTGTGGTGATTGTATTTTCTGGAATTTCGGTTACGAACAAAATGCTCTTATCTTCCTCAGCTTTAACCGGGTCGCGGATAATAAATTCACCGCCGGCAGCAGGCAATCCCAGCGGGTATTTCATGCTGTAGCAAGAAAAAGCGTACTCATCACGCAAACCTATTAAAGCTGAATATCTGTCAAGTGCCGGCACTCCGTCGATTTCATAGACTCTTCGTCCTTTGGCTTTTGTCACTACTAACGGCTCTCCCATCGGCTTCCATCCATGTCCCAGACTTGTCTGAAGGTTCATTCCCCTGATTACTGCTGTTGCTACGGCATCAGTACTCACGCCTTCATCAGTAAACTGATATGTAGGCTTAAACCGCAGATTGCTTCCGCTTCCTCCCCCAATTTACTCAAATGCAGGTCCCATAACATTATATAATCCCCTGAGCAGTCCAGAAATGTTTGCTGCAAAACCATCAGGAAAGAGCAATACTGTACCAGGTGATTCCCCGCCCTTTTCCATCAAGGCTTCGCCTACTTTCTCGCCTTTTCCGTATGAGCACTTGGATATATTCCTCTGCAGGTGGGTTATCGCCTCCACACCTTCTCCACTAACTGTACAGATGCCCACACCCTTCTCGTACAGCCTCAAGTTAACAATTACTCCCGGAACGCAGGCACCAACCAGTCTGGAATTACCGATAACTTTTTTAACGGCCGACAAGACACGCTCCTGATCGTAATTGTCAGTAGTCCAAACTAAAGTTATTACTGGGCGTCCAGATTGCTGAACAGCCTGTTCGGAAGCAGCCTGTCCAGCAGCACTCGGGTCCTCTGCACTACTAAAGCCTATCCCAACCTGCATCTCTTAAATATCACCGCCAACTTTATATCATCATGCCTGCTCGACACAAGAAGTAAGTTAAAATATTATTATTGATTATAAATTATACAGCAAAACATCTAATGCAGATAGAGTACAATTAAGTTCGCAAAATCAGTTGTATACGCTAATCTAATAGTGAGCCAGATCGAAGGGTTTTGATCACATAAAAAGTGAGCCACCTAATTTCCAATTTTCCTGTTTGCTTAAGGTTGGAAGCACTTAACGTACAGGAGGGAAAGAAAATCAATTCGGCAAATTGCCCGTGAACTCAATCTTACTCGGCACACGGTGTCAAAGTATGTAAATGAACCGAAGGAACCAAGTTACCGTAAGAAGCAGCAGGAGCCACGACAAAGGGTTTCACCAGTGACTGGCCCAATTCTGGAAATTGTCCGCACTTGGATCGAACAAGACCAAAAGCTTCCGAAAAAGCAACGGCATACTGGAAATTCCTCTGCAATACCAACGCTGGTAATGAAAAAGGGGAGGTTGAAGGGCTGGTCGGCTTTGCCCGCCGCAACTTCATGGTTCCTATCCCAGAAGTGAGCACCCTGGAGGAGCTTAACGAACTGTTGGAGCAGGAGTGCCTTGAATATGCCCGGAAAACCAGAGTGCCGTATACCAATGAGTTAATAGCTACTGTGTGGGAAAGGGAAAAAGAACACCTTCTCCCCATTCCCAAAGTGCCGTTTGACGCTTGCCGCGTGGTAGAAAGCCAAGTCGACCGGCAATCCTTAATCCGCTTGAAACCAATGCCTATTCTGTACCTTGTGAATATAGATGAGCGCCTGGGTTTGGTGGAATGGGGTCATCCAGAACTATCTATCAAGAAGCAAGCCGAGCTCTTAAACCTAAACCGTTCTAGCTTATACTACCACCCAGTGCCCCCTTCCCCAGAAGAAATAGCCAAACACCGCATCGACGAAATATATACCGAGTTTCCCTTTTACGGTTCCAGGCGCATTACGATCCAGCTTCGAAGGGAAGGATTCTTGGTCAACCGCAAAGCCGTCCAGCGCCACATGCGAGAAATGGGTATAGCCGCCATCTATCCCAAGTCTAACTTAAGCAAAAGAAACCATGAGCATCGAGTATATCCCTACTTGTTGCGGGGCCTTGCTATTACTTACCCCAACCAGGTTTGGGGTATAGACATCACCTACATCCGGCTAGTCCGGGGATGGATGTACCTGGTGGCCATCATGGACTGGTACTCCCGCTTTGTAGTAAGCTGGGCCTTAGACCAGTGCTTAGAGACAGCCTTTGTATTAGTTGCGGTGAAAGAAGCAATGGCTAAAGCCAAGCCCGAGATAATGAACAGCGACCAGGGAGCTCAGTTTACCGACCCGGACTACATAAAACTCCTGGAAGGAGCGGGTATAAGGATTAGCATGGACGGCAAAGGTCGGGCTACCGACAACATATTCACCGAACGCCTCTGGCGTAGCCTGAAATACGAAGAAGTGTATCTCAATGAATATCAAAATGAATATCAAAGTCCACGTGAAGCCAGGCAGGGCATATCTCGGTATCTAGAGTTTTACAACTATCGCCGGCCTCACCAATCCTTAAAATACAAAACGCCAGCAGAAGTCTACTATGGAAAATCTAAGACATATTATGCCAAATCTGGAATCTGAAAAATTTGTCCATAAATCCTTCTATACCACTATTCACCATATTAGGTTTATCTGTCCACGTTTCCACGCTTAAAATTTTTAAATTCGTGTCTTGACAAAGGGGTCCACCTTGGACAAAAAAATAAAGATTTAGGCACCCTCACGATCAACTGTGGCTCTCTTTTTTTCTTGACAAAAACAAGAGCGAGCTAATAAGATAGGAATAAGCCGTGTAGCTCTCAGGTCATCACGAAAAGGTACAGAGTAGCAGGGAAAATATTAACCCGGGAAAGAGGTGGCCAAATTGACCGAGCATGAATTGCTCGGAACAAGGGGAATATTATACCAAGAAAGGAGTAAGTCAAATGTCTTCTCACCGCTTTCTGGTTATCATTGAACAGGACGAAGACGGCAAGTACATTGCTTCTGTACCCTCTCTTCCCGGTTGCCATACTCAGGCAGATAATTTAGCCGAACTGGAAAAACGGGTTCATGAAGCGATCATGCTTTACCTTGTTGAAAAAAGCGATTTTATCCCTGCGCCAGAGAAATTTATAGGTATTCACCAGGTTGAGGTACATCCATGACAAAGCTTGTGGTTATCTCAGCTGAAGATATGGAAAGGATACTGGTTTACCTGGGCTTCTTTCGCAAAAGGCAGGCTGGTAGTCATGTACTGTTCGCTCACCCCGATGGGCGCTGCACAGTTGTTCCCTTCCACCAGGGAAAAGATTTAGCCAGGGGTTTAATCAGAAAGATTCTTCGCGATTAGATATATCCCTGGAGGAATATGAAAAATTAAGGCGAGAAGTCTTGTAAGAAAACTGCCTCTCTTAAACCGAAGCAAGGAGTGTTCAATTATGGATAACGAAAAATTCCAGGAACTGGTACTTCAGCAGTTAAAGATGCTTTCTGAAGGCCAAAATATGCTGATCCATCGTGTTGGAACTCTGGAACAAGGACAAAATCTCCTGGCAGCAAATCTAATGGAAACACAAAAAAATGTTAAGGAGTTAACAACACAAGTAGGTAAACTTGAAAATCAAATGGCTAGATTGGAAACTCGCATAGAAAACGAGATTATCGAAAAAATCCGCGGTCTGTATGATTTCCGCGAAGTCCAGAACAATGTGAACGAACGGATAACCTCAACGCTGGAACGTATCGAGGCCAAAATTGACGTTCTCCAAATGGAGACCGCTCATATCCGCCGGGTAAAATAATGTCGCTGGAGCATCACAATAGTGACCCGCGATCCATCAATCCGCCAGCAAGTCTTCTTCTACGAGCTGAAACACATCATCGAAATCTCTCTAAGACTACGAACTTTTATTGGGTAAGACAGGTATGACGATAGGATTGAGTTGGAGGCAGATATAGACCGGTGTTCAGAGACTAATTGATGCGCTTCAAAATCACCGAGATTGTGCGTTGATTTTTACGGCCATCTTAAGCGGTATGCGAAGGGCTGAACTCCTGGGATGGCGTTGGAAAGATCAAAGATTTAGGCACCTCACAATGAAGTGCCTTATATCTGAAAAACCTTAATTTTCCTGGTGCCCGGAACCGGAATCGAACCGGTACGGTCGGTAAGGACCGCGGGATTTTAAGTCCCGTGCGTCTGCCAGTTCCGCCACCCGGGCATATGTTTTAGCCATTTTGGCTGATCAGACAAATTGGAGGCGCCATCCGGATTTGAACCGGAGAATAAAGGATTTGCAGTCCTCTGCCTTACCGCTTGGCTATGGCGCCTTAGATAAATGCGGCTCAGCGCCGCATGTTAATTATTTTATGGAGCGGAAAACGGGATTCGAACCCGCGACCCTCGCCTTGGCAAGGCGATGCTCTACCACTGAGCTACTTCCGCATAAATGGTGGCTCAGGCCAGAATCGAACTGGCGACACGCGGATTTTCAGTCCGCTGCTCTACCAACTGAGCTACCGAGCCACGTTACTCATTAATAATTTTATGGCGGAGCTGACGGGAGTCGAACCCGCGATCTCCTGCGTGACAGGCAGGCATGTTAGGCCACTACACCACAGCTCCGTATTTTGCAACTCATGAATGGTGAGAGCAATGATTAGAGCAACCTGTCAACCCCCTGCTTCTAAGACAGGTAGTCTCCTCGTTAAGCTAATCGCCCGTCAGCAGGAATTACAGGAATTACTATAACGCATTTAAGGACGGATGTCAAAGGTAATTTTCTGGCAATATTCATCAAGGAGCGTTTTTATTATATCATGCGCCAAAATTCCAAGTCAAATGTAATTTTCTTCATCCAACCCACTATTTTAGGCTACCAGAGTGCAAGTATTGCCTCCCGGATCAGCTTGGCGGCCAAAAGGGCCGTCTGGTCGTTAGTGTCGTAAACCGGACTGACTTCCACCAGGTCAAATCCCACCACTTCAAGCTGTCCCAGCAGGTGAATCGCCTTGATAATGTCGCGGGTACTGCAGCCACCAGGCTCTGGCGTACCGGTACCTGGCGCATAAGCAGGGTCAACCACGTCGATGTCCAGCGTGATATACACCGGCCGCCCCTTGAAGGTTGGCAACAATTGTTCCAGGGGCTCCAGCACCTGATCGACAAATAGGTGGGTGTTCTCCTTGGCGTAAGCAAACTCCTCTTTTGTCCCGGAGCGGACACCGAACTGATAAACATTCTGCGCGCCCACGGTTTCACAAACCCGACGCATGACGGTCGCGTGCGAGTAGACCTCATCCAGGTAGTTTTCCCGCAAATCGGCATGGGCGTCAAAATGAATAATCGTGAGATCAGGAACCTTCGCAGCCACCGCTTTAACGATCGGATAAGTAACCAGATGCTCACCGCCGATAAAAATTGGCTTTTTTCCGTGAGACAGAAGATGACTTGTCACCTCTTGAATACGGTTAAGGCTCTCCGTTACATTACCAAATGGTAAGACAATATCCCCGGCATCGTAGTACCGGCAGTCAGCCAAGTCACGGTCAAGATAAACACTGTATTCTTCAATCCCGATTGATACTGTGCGTACCTGCTGGGGTCCCATCCTGGTTCCCGGACGAAAGCTAACGGTAAAATCCATCGGCACCCCGACAAGGACGATGTCCGCATCCTCGTATTTCTCCCGGCTGCCCATAAAGCCCAAGCTTTTTTCGATAAACTGATGCAAATTCACATCCTCCTACTTCAAAAGGTCGGCTACAAATCGCGGTAATTTAAAAACAGCCTTATGCAGTTCCGGGGTATAGTATTTGGTATCGATAGCTAAACATCTTTTTTCATCTACCATTTCTGGATCATGCTTTTTGGAACCCATGGTAAAACTCCATAATCCACTGGGATAAGTAGGAATACTGGCCAGGTACAGTTTAGTGATCGGGAAAATCCTCGAAATATCTTTATAAACTTGAGATATCAAGTCATTATTAATAAAAGGCGACTCGGTTTGGGCAACAAACAATCCATCTTCCTTTAACGCCACAAAAACAGAACGGTAAAAATCTTGGCTAAATAAGCCTACTGCTGGCCCTACTGGTTCTGTTGAATCCACGATAATCACATCGTAGGTGTTTGGCGAATCCTGGACGTGTTTAATTCCATCAACAACAAGAATCTCTACTTTGGGATTCTTGTACCCACAAGCAATCTCTGGTAAATATTCTTTAGCGGTTTCGATAACCCGCACATCAATTTCAGCAAGAGTTGCTTTTTCTACGACAGGGTGCTTGACAATCTCCCGAATAGCACCACCATCGCCCCCACCAATTACTAATACCTGCTTGGGTGCCGGGTGAGTATTCAAAGCAACCCAGGTAATCATCTCGTGATAAACAAACTCATCTTTGACTGTTGTCATTACCATTCCGTCAAGAACCAGCATACGGCCAAATTGCTCGGTATCAATGATCGCCAGCTCCTGGTACGGAGTTTTTTCCGAATGTAAAGTAGCCCGTACCTTACAAGTAATACCCAAATGCGGGGTTTGTTTTTCCGTAAACCATAGGTCCATTGGTGCAACCAACCTCCTTACCGTGGCTTATCCATGTGCATCTTTAATACCAGAGCGGTACTGCCGCAAACGCGCAGCCGATCTTCTCCACTTTGTGTTCAACCACCGCTATCTTCAGGTCCGCCAGAGGCATGTTGCGAACAGAAAAAGCCTCTCTGACCATTTGTTCAATTGCCTTTTCTGCTTCTTCCTTCCGGCAGCGGCCAGAGAACTCCATGATCACGCCAAACGAATCTTCAGAAATTCCTACCCCAACCGCCGCCGAGATGATTTCCCCCGGAACATCGCTGACGATTGAGCCATAGGCAGTCGGTACCAACGAACCGGGAGGGATAGTCAGATCGGGTACATATTCGGCCTTGGGGGGCAGAATACTGCTGATCCGCAGCAGGTTGACATTACCAATCCTGGCCTTGAGCAACGCTTTGTCAAATGCAGTTAATTTACTTTCTCCTTCAGCACTGGCCGCTGTGACAAAAAACTTGGTGGGGGTTGGCAGCATCTGTCATCCTCTCCTTACTTCATTTATTTAACCTGTCTGATTGCATACATGAACTATTATACCAGAAACTTCTTAAAAATAAACAGTTATTTTCCTCTGTTGTCAAGGGTGGGAATTAGTAACAATTTGCAGGAAAAATGCCTTGGGGGTCGAAAAATAGTATTAGTGAACCGACTCATGAGCACAAATATTCAATGTGCAGCGCGAGGAGCAGTTAATGGAACGTAACCTCAGTATCCACAAAGGCCAGATCATTTATCTCGAGCCTCGCTCAGTTCTCTACAAGAGTACCTACGAGACTCAAGTGATAGACATAACCGAGCGTCACCTGAGAACTAGCATGCCCTATCAAGACGGTAAGCTGGTTCTACTGGGAGTAGGGACCCTGCTCAAGGTCATTATTAATCCGGGCACTACATTTTATTCCGAAGTCATTGACAGATGTTTCAGTCCACAACCTGGTTTAACCCTGGCCACTCCCTGGTCGCTGACCAACTCTGGCCGACGCACCCGCGTGATCGCGGTCACCAGCGGAAAAGGTGGCGTAGGGAATTATGCAAAGTAATTGCTTATGTCAAGTCGAGTGCAAAAATAATTGAAAAAGCTCAATTCATGATAGAAATACTATCCATAATCCTTCAAGATGAAAGTGATGCTGAAGCATCCATCATATTGAA